>PWHO01000325.1 GCA_003555385.1 Bacteroidales bacterium | reverse complement strand
GATACTACCAGTGTTGATTTGATACAAACAGTAGGTACTGAGGCCAAAGCGGTGATTTTCGAGAGATTCCGCAAACTTTACCAGTTGAGGTATCCTGGTCTCTTTTGCCATCTCGCACCATGCATCCAGAGCACGATGAAATGAGGCCACAGTTACATGGTTCCAAATCTCCTGGAGCTGTTCTTTAAGTGCATAGACCGTATTAAGGATTCTATTATTCTCAAGGAGCATTTCAAGGTTCTTTTCAGCATCCGGGGGCAACTTTTTTCGGTTTTTTAACAGCAGGTACCGTTTCCCTCGCAGAAGTTTTTTATCTTCCTGGCTGGCCTTTTTAAACTCCAAACGTCGGATAATATCAATGATCTTGTGGTAACCGCTGATGATGTGAAATTTATCATAAACAATCCTGGCCATAGGACAGTATGTTTCTATCACATTTGTATAGGCCTGCCACATATCTATGGCTGCCGCTTTAATATTTTTGCAGTTGTCATCCAGTTCCTCAAAAAACTTGGACACAACCTTTTCGTCACGGCCCTCTATAATGCGTAACAGTTGGTTATTCTCCAGGTTGTAGATAACGGTAAAGTATTTATGGCCCTTTTTTATGGCCACCTCATCCATACCGATAATTCTTACATCATCCAGGGGAATCTCATCTAAATTTTGTCGTATATAATGTTTATCGATCTTTTGGACTGTCTTCCAGTCCAGATTAAAGTAAGCTGCAACCTCTGAGATGTTCATGTGCATACACATCCGGCCCACAGCTTCGGCAAGACGGTTGGTTACCCGGGCGTAGGGGACAACGAATTCCAGCTTCTCCACCACAATACCGCAGCGTGCACAGAGCACGTTTCGGTAGGTAAAATCGACATAGACGACATTGCCAAAACTGAACAGATCGCGTACACTACGGTTTAAATTCCTGTTAGGTGCCGCAGGCTGGCCACAGTATGAACAAATAGGATTGTACCTTAGGTCTGGTTCCAGTTTAAAAATTAAACAATCTTTTTTTTGCTCCACATTATTGAATTTCATCCGTGGAAGGTTTATAATAGTGCTTGGGATCGATGGCATTATTATTACTCCTTTCTTGATGGATTAGAGTAATAGTTTGCCGTCGGTCCCCTTTTTTCCTTCCTGACTGGTGTTTATCTCTAAATATATTTCCGTTGCTCTGTCAGGGGCAAGCGAAGCGAGGGCGTATAGCCTTTACCCTTGACAGAAAAGGAAGGAAATATATTATACTCATCCGCCCAGGCAGGAGGAGGTTTGAGCATATATGTCAACTGTATGTTTTTGGAGAAGAGCCTAATTTATATAGGCAGTAATTATATATAGAATAAATGTTTTCCTACTTTTTTTAAGATATAGTAATGTCAGCAATTTTTAAAATTGTTCATAGATACATATATCACATATCTCCATATCTCCTTCAGTTATTTTTTTCTTTATCTATCCCACCTAGCTGTTCACCTTTTGAAAATTTCCTCTCATGCTAACCTCCAGTTCTTTATCTACAATATGAGTATATATCATAGTGGTACTTAAATCTGAATGTCCTAAAACCTTTTGTACCCTTCTAATATTATTGGTTCTTTTATATAAGTTTGTAGCAAAGGTATGCCTTAAAGTGTGTGGGCTTATATCCTTGTTAATCCCAGCTTTTTCAGCCTGCCTTTTAACCATTTTCCTAACATATCGGTTTAAAACTTTAGTTCCTTTAAGTGTGGTAAATACATATTCCAACTTTTTACTAATTTCTCTTTTCTCTAACTCTTCCACCTGTCTTTTTTTCCATTCCAGCAAGGATTCTTCTACTCTTTTCTCCCATCCATAAACCTGTGGATCTTCGGTTTCAGGATTTGTAATATAAACTATCCTGTCCTTAGCCCCTTTCCCTTCTTTTACAAACAGCTCTCCTGAAGTAAAGTTAATATGTTTCCATTTTAAATTTGTGGCCTCTAATAATCTTAAGCCGGTATCCAGCATTAAAGCAATCATCGCATAATTGCGCTGCCCGATCGGATACCTGGGGTTTGGTTGACTCAATAGCTTCTCAAATCGGTACTATTTCACATTTTTTTGAATAATTTCTTATAAAGGATTGTAGTTTTGATAATCCTTCTTCCGAGATGTTCCCCCTTTTCTTGTTTTAATGAAATTTTAGTCTGTTCAGTTTTCCATGTTGTTTTGAGGATCAGTTCTCCTAAATAAATCAAATTGAGTAGTTCATTATCTTCTTTCTCTTTTTGTTCCCCATTCCAAATTTTTTTGTAGTCACCTTTACCATATTTTTCTTCTAACCAATCAGTTACTTTAGAATACAATTTTTGATGTTCAAAATTTGGATTATTCATTACTGGTGGGAAAAACCATTGTTCTGCACTTATTAGTTGGTTTTTATTATTAAAATTATATCTGATTTCTTGAACTACTAGTAAATTATTATCTTTGAGATAATCTATTGGTTGATTATTATCTAAAGGAGACCTGTAGAGTAAATAATCCTCCGAATTATATGCAGGTAAATCATTTTCAGTCTTAATAACTTCTTCTTTATTCATCTTCCACTTTACCTTTCTAAAAGGATTTACTTTTTCCCCATTTTCTTTTAT
>PWHO01000242.1 GCA_003555385.1 Bacteroidales bacterium | reverse complement strand
TTGTTAGTTCTCATGGGCCGGGGGTTGGGAAAGATGCCTATGGTTCGGGAAACCGGCGATGAGTTGTTAGTTGTTGGTTCATCCGTACCTCTGGCGCGGGTTTAGGGCGGTCCAACCAACAACTACATAGCCCGTTATCAGACCATCGGCAGCTTCCACGGTCTTAAGCCCATGAGAACCAACAACTATCAGGCGCGCAGCCCCCGACTAACCAACAACCGGAGGGGGCGAAGCACCCGACAAACCAAACAATATGGTTTTACAACCTTTTTCACATGATCATTTCATGCGCGAGGCCCTCAAAGAGGCTGAAAAGGCCTATGAAGCCGGTGAGGTGCCGGTGGGTGCAGTGGTGGTAAGTGATCATCGGATCATCGCCCGAACCCACAATCTGACCGAGCGGCTCAATGATGTCACCGCCCATGCAGAGATGCAGGCCATTACAGCTGCCGCGGATTATTTGGGCGGTAAATATCTTTCAGACTGTACGTTGTATGTTACCCTGGAACCCTGCAGCATGTGCGCAGGAGCCATTTTCTGGGCCCAGGTGGGTACACTTGTTTACGGGGCTGACGATGAAAAACGGGGATTTACCCTTGTTGGAGGAAATTTGCTTCATCCCAAGACACAAGTTCTAAGAGGGGTAGAAGCACCGGCTTCTTCAGCGATACTAAAACGTTTTTTTCAAGAAAGAAGGCCGGGCTGAAAATGCCTCTTCTGTGTCAATAAGCTGCCCTGAGGCAGCGGCTGAAAAAGCTTTCCCCAACAATGGACCGCCATCCGATAAGCTTAGTTGGCCATCCGATAAGCTTAGTTATCTATCTCTTCCATGATTTCCCCAAGTGTCGGGATGTTCCTGTGTGCCCACTTTCCTTTCACGACTCCTTCTTTCATCAGTACCAGCCCAGGGTTGGAGCGAATGATTGTTTTCAGTTCAATCTCATCTGAGAGATAAAACGGGTAGGGGGTTTGATAGGCATGACGAAATTCGTCTGCCGCCCGTTGGGTGGAACCGGTTAGGACGATCAGGGGGTAGCCGGCCGCTTCAGCTTCCTGTGCAAGCGGGGTGATTTTGTCTTCGAAAGCCCTGGTGTTTGACCTGTGAATATCCGGGGCAACAACCATGAAGAGGTATCCTGGTTTTGTCATGTAAAACTCGGTGAGGTCGTCTCCGAATTCATCTTCAATGTAGAAATCCTCAATTTCCGCCTCCTGGTATGGCTGAATGACCTCTTCCCGCCTGTCTTTATATTCCCATATTGCGGCCCACTCCGGGTCATCCCAGGGGTAATCATCTGCCGGGTACTCCCTTGTTTCTCCGGTCTCGGTGTTTTCAAAAATGAGGTAGGTGTCTGCTACCTCATGGGTGGGAATAACCAGTTCGGTGATGTCATTACCCACTTTCCAGGGCCGAAAATCGATAATGGGCAGGTTGCGCAGGCAGTAAAACGAGAGCCATAGAATTCCGATGGTGAAAAGCACTAACAGGTAGCCATCTGCTTTATTCGACAATAAAGGCTTTATTTTATTCCTGAAAATAAAGACGATGATGGCTGCTGCCAGCAGAAACACGTTTTTATTGAATGTGGCCCAGTTACTGATGATGATGGCATCACCAAAACAACCGCAATCCGGCACCGGGTCGGTGATGGCGATAAAAAGGGTCAGGGGTGTAAAGAATGCCATAAACAACAATCCGCCCCAGGCACTGTAGCGCATTTTGAGTCCGAGTAGTACACCAATCCCAATGATGAATTCGAGGGTGCTGAGCAGCACAGCGGAGGGCAAAGCAGAAAACATGAGCCAATCCATTTCGAATGCCATGAAGTAGTCCTGGAATTTATAGGCCGAACCCAGAGGGTCGATGGCTTTTACAAATCCGGAAAAAATAAAGACTCCCCCCAGTACTATGCGTGATATCCAAACCAAAGTTTTTGCTGCAATACTCATATAGATGCGTTTTTTTACTTAAAAAAACCGCAAATGGCTGTTTGCAGACAATCATTGCGATTTTTTATGAAATCAAATGAGGTCAGTCCCTTTGTTCGATTCGCCCCACAATTCTGTAAACCATGGTGGGTCGTTCGGGGTGGTTGTAATTCACCGTAACTGACCGGCTGATGCGTTGCGGGCGGGGAGCCAGCCTGAATTCCACCTTGATCACACCTTCTTCGCCCGGTGCAATAGGTTCTTCCGGCCATTCGGTCACCCTGGTGCCGCAGCATGCACGCACCCTGCTGATGATCATGGGTTCGTTGCCTGTGTTGGTGAATTTGACATCCACTTTTGTATCAGGCATGCTGTCCACGTACATGGTGCCGTAATCGTGGCGTTCTTTTTCAAAGGTGAGTTCCGGCCCGTTTGGGTCGTCTGCTTTTGCTATAGCAGCAAGGAAAATGACCATAAAGATCAATGAAAAAACGTTTTTCATTTCAATAGTGATTTAAGTGCTTATACTCCGTTATTATCGCAAATATACGATAATGTCTAATTTGTTTTGCAAAAAAAAACGATTATGATTGCAAAATATTCTATAAAAGTAATTAATCTGTAGCAATATCTAAATTCTGAGGATATATTCTGTTGATATATTCTGCGGACATCTTTAAAAAGACTGCCCCTTCTAAAAGAATGCCCCGTATGTCAGCCCGCTCAGAGTAGCCATGACCACCACCAGCAGGATGAAAACAGCGGTTTTTCTGGTCCCCAGTACACTGTGAATAACCAGCATATTTGGAAGCGAAATAGCCGGACCGGCAAGTAACAGCGCCAGTGCGGGGCCTTTCCCCATGCCGCTGTTCATGAGCCCTTGAATGATTGGAACTTCTGTGAGTGTGGCGAAATACATCAGCGCACCAAAAAGGGAGGCAAATACGTTGGCAAACAGCGAGTTGCCCCCTACAAGACCCGCCACCCAGTGGTCTGGGATTATCCCCTGCTCAGCTGTTCCCGGTGCCCCGAGAAGGAATCCGGCCACAAATACACCGGCAAAAAGCAATGGTACGATCTGCCTGGTAAATGACCATGTGGACCACAGCCACTCTCTTGGTTCACCCTTTTCAGCCCACGTGATAAGCGACAGTGCAATGAACCATGCCGCAAACGGGATTTCCGGGATGCCCGGAGACAATGCGGCGGCGATTGCCACTGCAACAACCGATGCAATGACGTTCAGGAACTTCATCCGCAGCACAAAGATCAACGCAAGCGTAAAGATCAATGCGAATACAGCGGTGATGACCCATTGGTTATTCCATATCCAGTACCAGAACCCCTGGCTGTCTCCGGGCGATCCCCAATTGGCAAACACCAGTACGCCGACCAGGGAAAAGAACAGCATGGCAGTTTTCCATATGGGCTTTTCGTCTGCATCGTCCGGGAAAGCCATGGCTTCTTCCGAGCGCTGCTCTTCCTCCTTGCGGAAGAAAAAAGCCATCAATAGGCCGATTACAACGGCGAAGATGACGGCTCCGATCACCCGTGCAAGTCCGATCTCCACGCCCAGGATGCGGGCAGTCAGAATAATGGCCAGGATATTGATGGCCGGACCTGAATACAGAAAAGCGATTGCGGGGCCGAGTCCCGCCCCCCGTTTATGGATTCCTGAGAAAAGAGGTAATATGGTACAGGAGCACACGGCAAGGACGATCCCGGAAACGGAAGCCACCAGGTAGGATTTCCATTTGACGGCCTTTGCACCAAAATATTTTATGACCGCACCTTGTTGAATAAACACAGCAATGATGCCGGCAAGGAAAAAGGCCGGTACCAGGCACAGAATCACATGCTCTTGCGCGTAATACTGCACAAGGTGGAGTGCTTCAAAGAAAGCTTCCCTGATACTATCCATGCTGGCTGATCAATTCTTTGAGTTCTTCCAGTGAAGGAACTCTGCCGCTGACTGCAACTTTTTCATTGATGACCATAGCCGGTGTACGGATCACCCCATAAGACATAATGGCCATCATGTCCTCCTCCTTGATGACATTCGCCTGCAGGCCAAGTTCTCTGACGGCTTCTTCTGCAACTCCTTGCAGTTTTTTGCATTTGGCGCATCCGCTGCCCAATATTTTGATTTCCATATTCCTGCAGTTTAACAATTATATATCGCAAAAATACGATTTATAATATGGGGAAACAAATCCTATCCGGGAAAGATTTTAAATGCCTCCTGGAGCTCGTTCCAGTTCTCATTGTTAATGCAGTATTTGATCTTCGGCGGGGCTATATTTCCCTGGATCAGTCCTGCTTTCTTCAGTTCTTTCAGGTGCTGGGAAACCGTTGATTGCGCCAGGGGGAGCTCTTTTACGATATCACCACAGATACAGGATTGCTTTGACAAAAGCAGCTTAAGTATGCTGATCCTTGCCGGGTGGGCAAGTGCTTTGCAGTACCCGGCAAGCCGGATATTTTCTTCCGTGTATTGATCCTTACTGTCCATGTTTGCCCGATTGTATAACAAAAGCTGTCCTTTGTGCAAAGACAGCTTTGTGAGGGTTTTTTTGATCCCTGATTAATTGCGCAGGCTGATCAATGGCAGCGGTTCAGGCAGTCGATCATTTGACTCAAAGCCTCATGTTTCAGGAAGTAAAATGTATTCTTCCCGCTCCGTCTGGAATCAAGTACCCCTTTGGTTTTTAAGATATTTAAATGATGTGATGCCGAGGCCTGCTCAATATGCAGCGTTTCGTAGATTTCGGTAACATTCATTTGCTCTTTCTTTTCCAGAAGGTCGATTATTGCGATCCGCATCGGGTGGGCGATTGCCCTGAGCTTACTGGCTGTTTCTTCCAGTTTTTTCGGATCCAGTGTCGGTGTTGCCATCATAATGTGTATGTTTTATAATAACTTGTTAAGTTGCTAGTTTATACAAATGTACAAAATATATAAACATATTTCAGTCTTCTCTACTTTTTAAGGTCAGTTTTTTACGTACGCATTGAGTGACATTCCCTGAACGTTATCCCAAGCTTTCAGAATTATACGTTGCAGGCGATCAGAGGAATAGTCTGTAACCTGTCCCGGCCCGGTTTCTGTTTATTTGTGCTTCTGCTTGCAAACTTTTGAAGAGAAAAACTCCCTGTTCATCAGGGCGATAAAGTCAACCGAGATTCCTTTGGGGCAATCAAACTCGCAGCCATAAGTATTGGAACAAAACCCGAAACCTTCCGCATCCATCTGGCGGACCATTTTGTCTACCCTCTCTTTGGCTTCTACCTTGCCCTGCGGGATCATGGCGTATTGGGCGATCTTGGCCGCCGCATAAAGCATGGCTGAAGAGTTCTTGCAGGCTGCCACGCAGGCACCGCAACCAATGCATACGGCCGCATCAAAAGCCTTATCCGCGATGATCTTGCTCACCGGTGTGCTGTTGGCTTCAGGTGCACTTCCGGTGTTAATGCTGATAAAGCCTGCGGTGTGCATGATCCTTTCAAAGGAACTGCGGTCTACGATCAGATCTTTCAATACGGGAAATGCCCTGGCCCGCCATGGCTCAATGTAAATAATCTCCCCGTCTTTGAATGCCCGCATATGAAGTTCACAGGTAGTGGTGTTGCGCATGGGGCCATGGGGCCTGCCGTTTATGTAAAGACCACATGTACCGCATATTCCTTCACGGCAATCATGTTCAAATGCCACCGGTGCGTCACCCTTCTCGATCAGCTGCATATTCAGGTAATCGAGCATTTCAAGAACAGACATTTCCGGTGAAACGTCCTGAAGCGGGTAGGTTTTGAACTTCCCTTTTGCCTGGGCGTTTTTTTGCCGCCATATTTTGAGTGTGACGTTCATTTTTCCCGTTTTAATAAGGCTTATTTATAACTTCTTTCTTTGATTTCAACGTGTTCGAAGCGGAGTGGCTCTTTGTGCATGTCCGGTTTTTCCCTGTGACCTTTATATTCCCAGGCTGCTACATAGGCAAAGTTTTTGTCGTCGCGTTTGGCTTCGCCCGTTTCTGTCTGATGCTCTTCGCGGAAATGGGCTCCGCAGGATTCTTCCCGTTGGATAGCGTCCTCACACATGAGCCGGCCTACCTCAAAAAAGTCGGCTACTTTGAATGCCTTTTCCAGTTCCTGGTTGATCTCCCTGTCATTTCCGGGGATCCGGAGATCTTTCCAGAATTCTTCCTCCAGTTCGTTGAGTAATTCTTTTCCTTTTTGCAGTCCTTCGGCATCCCGTCGCATTCCGCAGTGGTCCCACATGATTTTTCCCAGGCGTTTGTGGAAGGATGAGGCAGATTTTCTACCACCAATTGCCATGAACTTTTGTATTTTTTCCTCCACACCCTTTTCAGCCTCCTTAAAAGGCTGCTGGTCTGTCGGAATCTTCCCCGTACGGATTTCATCTGCCAGGTAATCGCCGATGGTATTCGGCAGGATAAAATAGCCGTCACCGGAACATTGCATGAGTGAATTTGCTCCCAACCGGTTGGCACCATGATCCGAGAAGTTGCTTTCACCAATGGCAAAAAGCCCCGGGATGGTGGTCATCAGGTTATAATCAACCCATAACCCCCCCATGGTATAATGCCCCGCGGGGTATATGCGCATGGGTTGATTGTAAGGATTAATGCCGGTGATTTTTTCATACATTTCAAACAAGTTTCCGTATTTGTCCTGTATCGCCTTTTTTCCGTGGGCATCGATGGCGTCCTTGAAGTCCAGGTAAACGGAAAGCCCTGAGTCACCCGCCCCATAACCGGCATCGCAGCGTTCTTTGGCCGCCCTTGATGCCACATCTCTCGGTACCAGGTTCCCAAAAGCCGGATACTTTCTTTCAAGGTAATAATCTCTTTCTTCTTCCGGGATTTCTGTGGGATGACGTTTGTCTCCTTTTTCTTTCGAAACCCACACACGTCCGTCGTTGCGCAGTGATTCCGACATCAGGGTCAGTTTGCACTGGTAGTCGTTAAGTACCGGGATGCTGGTAGGGTGGATCTGAATAAAACTGGGATTGGCAAACAGGGCGCCTTTCTTATGGGCATTCCAGGCAGCTGATGCATTGCTGCCCAGCCCGAGGGTGGACAGATAAAAAACGGTGCCATACCCGCCGGTGGCCAGCACCACTGCGTGCGCGGAATGCCGTTCCAGTTCGCCGGAAACCAGGTTCCGGGTAATGATGCCCCTGGCTTTGCCTTCGACAATGACCAGATCGAGCATGTCGCGCCGCGAAAACATTTTAACGGTGCCTTTTGCTATCTGGCGGGTCAATGAAGAGTAAGCCCCCAGCAGGCATTGTTGCCCCGTTTGCCCTTTGGCATAAAACGTTCTTGAAACCTGAACCCCTCCGAATGACCTGGTATCGAGTGCACCACCATAATCCCTGGCAAACGGCACACCCAATGCAGTGTAATGATCGATTACCAGGTTGCTGACCTCTGCCGCCCGGTAAACATTGGCCTCCCTGGCCCGGTAATCGCCTCCTTTTATGGTGTCAAAAAACAGCCGGTAGATGGAATCATTGTCGTTCTTATAATTCTTCGCTGCATTGATCCCTCCCTGGGCGGCCACGGAGTGCGCACGTCTTGGGGAGTCCTGAAAGCAAAAAGCTTTTACTTTGTATCCAAGTTCTCCAAGGGCACTTGCTGCAGATGCACCGGCCAGACCGGTGCCCACCACGATAATTTCCAGTTTTTTCTTGTTGGCCGGACTGACCAGGCGCAAGCTGGCTTTGTAGCGGCTCCATTTGTCAGCCAACGGACCTTCGGGTATTTTGGAATTAAGTTGTTGCATTGCTAATGGGTATTTGTGGATGGCGGATTCAGGAAGAATAGAAAAACAGAAAATAGACCGGAATGATGGCAAATCCGACGCTGATGAAAATCGCATACAGGGTGCCGATTATTTTGATGGCCGGTGTGTATTTGGTGTGGTTGAGCCCCAGCGACTGGAAAGCGGACTGAAAAGCATGTTTCAGGTGAAAGCCCAGAAACAACATGCAAACCACGTAGAATCCCGAATACCAGGGGTTTTGAAACAAAACCACTGCCATCGACCTGAAGTCATGCGAATGCTCTGCGTATTCCGGAAGGGGTGCCCAGCCCAGCCTTACAAAGAAAAAATTGATCAGGTGGATTACAAGAAACACCAAAATAATCACACCGGTGTGGAACATATAACGCGAGAATGTCGAGATCTCAGTCCGGGGCGCCTTTTTGTATTTCACCGGCCGGGCATTGTAATTGATAAGTTGCAGCAGCACACCCAGCAGAATGTGAACCAGGAAAGCTGCGAACAATATGTATTCCACTATTTTTACAGCCGGGTGGCCCAGTAGTTCAACGGCCTGGTCGAAGGCTTTGCCTTCATCTCCTGCCAGCATCAACAGGTTGGTCAGCAGATGTGAGACGAGGAAAAGCATCAGGAATATGCCTGCCAGGGCCATGATGTATTTATGGCTTAATGAAGCAAAAGCAACAGGCGGTTTTTTCATGGGGATGAATTAACGGTTAACATAAAAAAATTCTGATATCGTACGTAAACAAATGTATGTGATTTGGTATTCTTTTCCAAGTTAAACGACTATTTAAAATGATTCTAAATTTTTGATTCTAGTTATAATATAGCATACGCGAAAGCTGTGAAATACTCTCGGGTGTGCCCGGAACTTGTCCCGGTAAGTTTGTTCCCGGCAAAATTGTAAATTTGTTTCCGTATGTGAAAGCAGCGATGAATGTAATCAAATAATTGTTAATCTAAAAAACTGACCATGTTCAACAAAGAGACCTATATCAGACGGAGGGACAAACTCAGGAAAATGATGGGGAAGGGGATCGTGTTGCTTCCGGGCAATGTGGATTCGCCCATGAATTACAAAAGCAACATTTACCGCTTTCGCCAGGACAGCAACTTCCTGTATTTCTTTGGATTGGACCAGCAGGGGCTGGCCGGTGTGATCGATGCCGAAAGCGGAGAAGATATTCTTTTCGGGGATGATTTTACCCTGGATGACATTGTCTGGATGGGCCCTCAGCCAACCCTGAAGGAGCGTTCTGCTAAAGCGGGGGTGGGGAAAACTGCTGCCTTTGCACGCCTGGAAGAGTTTTTAAAAAAGGCCCGTCAGGATGGCAGAAAAATCCATTTTCTTCCCCCGTACAGAGCCGAGAATAAGTTGCAGCTAGAGTCTCTGCTTGAAATCCGGCCTGATGTCCAGGCAGAAGAAGCTTCCGAAGAGCTGATCAGGGCAGTGGTAGCCATTCGTTCCGTAAAAGAAGCACAGGAGGTTGCAGAAATTGAGAAGGCGGCAGATGTGACTCAGCTGATGCATACCACTGCGATGAAAATGGCCAGGCCTGGGGTTTATGAGCGGGAGATTGCCGGTGTGGTGGAAGGGATTGCGCTTTCTCACGGAGGGATGCTTGCTTATCCGTTAATTCTCTCCGTACATGGAGAAACACTGCATAATCACTCTCATGACAATAAACTGGAGGAGGGACATTTACTCTTGATGGACGGGGGTGCGGAAACTCCGATGCATTATGCGGCTGATTATACCCGGACAACCCCGGTTGGTGGTCGTTTCAATGAAAAACAGCGCATGATTTATGAAATTGTGCTGCAGGCCGAAACCAGGGCGATCAATGCCATTAAGCCCGGGGTAACCAATAAGGGGTTACATCTGCTGGCCGCGAATGTAATTGCAAGCGGCCTGAAAGATCTCGGGTTGATCAAGGGAGACCCGGAACAAGCCGTGGAACAAGGTGCTTATGCACTGTTTATGCCTCACGGACTCGGTCATATGATCGGACTTGATGTGCATGACATGGAAGATCTTGGAGAGGATTTTGTGGGCTACGATGAGGAGGTCAAAAGATCCAAGATGTTTGGCCTGGGCGCTTTAAGGCTTGGGCGCAAATTGCAGGAAAATTTTGTAATCACGGTTGAGCCGGGCATCTACTTCATCCCTGAGCTCATCCGGCAATGGGAAGAGGAAAAGAAATTCACTGAGTTTATCAATTATGCTGAGGTGAAATCCTATGTCGGAACGGGAGGTATACGCATCGAGGATGATGTACTTGTTACCGGTGACGGATACCGTGTGCTGGGAAAACCCATCCCCAAAGCACCCGATGACATTGAACGTCTCATGAATGAATGAGCAGTTCCGGACCGCCCGGGCGGATGACCGTGAAATTGGATGGCGGCTGCTTATCGGGCGTGAGCAAAGTATAATATGAATAAAAAAACCCCGGAGCACTAAAAAGTGCTCCGGGGCCACCAATCAACTAACCAAAACAACATGAAGAATATGAAAAACCTGTTCAGGCTCTAATCATAGTCACTTGTTATTATTACAACTCAAAATTCTCATTTTTGTTTTTTAAGTTAACAAAAAAAAACACAAAAAGTGTTAAGTCATCGTGTTTTTTTTATTTTTTTCGTTTAACCGGGGTTTTAAAAAACCGCTCGGGCCGTGATTAAACCCCAAAACACCGAATAAAAGGCCCGAGCGGGATAAACAAAACAGAATTGAGCTATGAAAAATTATAAATAGCCAAGTGATTGCAAACATTCCCGGATTTTGTCCCAGGTCCGGTCAATATCCTGGTCCAGTCCTACGGAAAAGCGGATCAGTCCTTCTGAAAGACCCATTTCTTCCTGTACCTCATCCGGCACCTCGCTGGAAGTGCTTTTGCCGGAATTACTGAATAGCGTTTTAAAATAGCCCAGGCTTACCGCCAGATATCCGACCCCTTTCAGCTGCATGGCTTCCATCAGGCTGGATGCCTTTTCGCTTGTCTTCAAATCGATGGCGATCATGCCTCCGAATCCAAAATCGGGATGCATCAGCTGTTTCATCAGCTCATGCTGGGGATGTGAATGCAGCCCCGGATAAATTACACGCAATCCGCTTTCTTCCAGTTTCTTTGCCAGAAACAACGCGTTATGGCTGTGTTGCTTCATCCTGATGTGCAGTGTGTGCAGATTTTTATGAATGCCTGAGGAGCGAAGCGGATCAAGTACCGGGCCCAGCAGCATAGCCGATCCCGTATTCACATCAGCAAGGGCATTGATGAACTCTGCGTCGGCACAGATCGCTCCAGCCACGCAGTCGTTTTTACCATTGACAAATTTTGTCAGGCTGTATACCACCACGTGCGCACCCATTTTTGCCGGTGCCATCATCATGGGAGTGAAGGTGTTGTCAACAACCAGCTTGATCTCATGCTTGTTGGCAATATCCGCCAGCACGGGCAGATCTGAAATCTGCAGCAGCGGGTTGGTCATCGATTCTGTATAGATCATCTTCGTATTCGGACCAATGGCTTTTTCCACCTCGTCTGTGCGGGTGATATCCACAAAAGTTACGTCGATGTTGAATTTTTTCAGGTAATTGGCCATAAAGGCAAAGGTGCCGCCATAGGTGGTGATGCTTGAAACAATGTGATCTCCACTGTTGCATAACTGCAGGATGGCAGTGGTGATGGCTCCCATGCCTGAGGCTGTAACCCAGGCTGACTCTGTACCCTCCATGGCAGCCATGGCGTCCGCAAGATAGCGGTTGGAAGGATTCCAGTGGCGGGAGTAAAGGAAGCAGCCCTCCTCTTCCCCTGTAAATGTATCTACCATAGTTTTCGCCTCCATAAAAGTATAGGTGGCGGAATCGGTGATGGATGGATTGACATCTCCAAATTCACCAAACTGCAGTAAGTCCTGGATGTTGGATGCGGGATCAAATTTCATGGCACCGGGTTTTTTGGTCATTACACACAAACGTGTGTGTTTTCAGAGGCAAAAATATTAAAATTTTCAAATATTCCGGAGATATACACAAAATTTTTTTTCAATTCTTAATATGGGTTACGAAATGTAAGCAAAAAGCCGTATTTTTGTTATTATTTTATTTTATAAAAATCACTGTTTTAAAATAAGTCACTGTCATGGAGAAAGGTTTTTTGGTAGATGCCACAGACAGGAGAATCCTGGAAATCCTCTCAAAAAATGCCCGTATGCCCTACCTGGAGGTGGCGCGCATTGTCGGGATCAGTGGTGCTGCGG
>PWHO01000295.1 GCA_003555385.1 Bacteroidales bacterium | reverse complement strand
TCATCATTTGCGAAGGCGGGGAGCTGCTTCCCGAGCATTTCCCGCCCATGGTTAAATCCGGCAAACCGGCTCCGGCTTCCGCCACCGCTGCCACAGCCGGCAACATGGCCGGCAGCAACGCGGCAGGCGGTGGCGGGCAACCCGGCAACAGCGAAGAAATATTGGACCTGAAAGAGCTGGAGAAAAGAGCCATTCAAAAAGCCCTGGAAAAAACCGGCTACAACAAAAACGAAGCAGCCAAACTCCTGAACCTCGAATGGAACGCCCTCTACCGCCGAATGCAAAAGCACAACATCAATGAACCATAAAACCAACAACCAACAACCGCGTGGGCCGTTTACAACTTACGGGCAACCCCCACCATCCACATCCCATGAAAACTAACAACCAACAACTTCTTAGCCCCGTCCTATGTTTTCGGCCTACCGCCATCGTTCCTATCCTATGAGAACCAACAACCAACCAACTCCATGACCCTCCTGCCATTCATACATAACATTACCCTCCTGGTCGCACTGGCTGCCATCTACAGCCTGATGCTGGGGTGGTTCCGGAAAGAATCACTGTGGCTGAAGATCATTTCCGGTGTGCTTTTTGGCGTGGTTGCCATTATAGGAATGATGAATTCTTTCGAATTCCAGGAGGGGATCTTTTTTGACGGCCGTTCGGTGATACTGGGGGTGGCAGGCTTATTCGGTGGCCCTATTGTGGCGGTCGTTGCGGGCATTATTGCACTGGGTTTTCGTTTGTGGGCCGGGGGTGCCGGTGTGCTGATGGGGGTCATGGTAATCATTACCTCCTCCCTGCTGGGGGTCATTCATCACAACCTGCGTAAGCGGCACAAAAACGCTTCATCACCGCTGGCATACCTTTTACTGGGGCTGGCCATCCATGCGGCCATGGCCTTCTATTCCATATTGCTTCCCGACCCTGTCACATGGGAAATTCTCCCGCAGATCATACTTCCGGTGATAGTCATCCTGCCCCTGGCTACCTTTTTGCTGGCGATGATATTTGAAAACCGGATAAAGCAGATGACGCTGATGGAAGACCTGCAGGCCAGCGAAGAACAATTCCGCCAGGTCTTTATGAACAGTCCGGCCATACAAATGATCCTTCACCCTGAAGATGGCCGCGTCATGGACATCAATAAAGCCGCCACAGACTTTTACGGCTGGTCAGAGGACACCATGCGGCAGATGCGCATCACCCAGATCAATCCCATGCCGGAAGAGAAGATCAAAGAGAAGATCAGATATGTGAAGCAGCACAAAAAAGGTTTGTTTGAACTCCGGCACCGGCTGGCCTCCGGAGATATCCGGGATGTACAGATTCACAGCTCATCGGTGATGATCGGCGGTGAAGAATTGCTTTTTACGATTGTTTACGACATCACGGAGCGCAACCGCAGCCAGAAAGAACTCAAAAGTGAGCGCAGGATGCTGCGCACCGTGATCGACAACATGCCCGCCACCGTATATGTGAAGAACCTGCACCTGCAAAAAGTGCTGGTTAACAAGATGGAGCTGGAGATACTGGGGAGATCTGAGGAAGAAGTGATCGGCAAAACCGACCGGGACCTTTACCCGGCAGAGGAGGCTGCACTTTTTGAGGCCGATGACCTCCGGTTGCTGGAGGAAGGGAAGCCGCTGATCAACCGGGAAGAGCAGATCATGACTCCCCGGGGGGAAGCCGTCTGGCTGCTCACCTCCAAAACTCCGCTTTACGACGACGAAGGGAAGGTCACCGGCATTGTAGGTGTGGGGCGTGACATCACCGAAAAAGTGCAAAGCATGCAGGCGATGGAGAAGGCCAAAGAAGAGGCAGAAAATGCCAACAAGGCCAAAAGCGAATTCCTGGCCAACATGAGCCATGAGATCCGCACCCCCATGAACGCCATACTGGGGTTCAGCGAAACCCTCTGCGAACAGATCGAACGCCCTTCCCACAGAAACATGCTGCAATCGGTCCTCTCCAGCGGCAAGCTGCTGCTGACCCTTTTGAACGACATCCTGGACCTGTCAAAAGTGGAAGCCGGCAAGATGACGATTGACCCAAAACCCGCCAACATGGACAGCATCATCCGGGAGATGAAGATGCTCTATAAGGGCAAGGCTGATGAGAAGGGGCTTGAAATCCGCACGGAAAAACCGGAAGATTTCCCGGAAGTGATCGAGCTGGACGAGGTGAGGGTAAAGCAAGTGCTGTTCAACCTGGTGGGCAATGCGGTGAAGTTCACGCAAGAAGGATGCATTGCCATCCGGATGGATTTTTATCCCAAAGGGGAAAACACCGGCGAACTGGTGATGCAGGTAAAAGATACCGGAAAAGGCATTCCGCCGGATCAGCAGGAAAACATTTTCGAACCATTTTACCAGCAAGACGGGCAATCTACCCGGCAATACGGCGGAACCGGCCTGGGGCTGGCCATTACCCGCCGCCTGGTGGAACGGATGAAAGGACGCATTGAGGTGGAAAGCACCCCGGGAAAAGGGTCCACTTTTACCGTTCGTTTGCCCGATATGACCGTCCGCAAAAAAAGGAAAGGCGGGTTGGCTGAACCTGAAGGAAAAGGCAAACTGCAGTTTGAACCCGCCACAGTAATGGTGGTGGATGATGCCCCGGAAAACC
>PWHO01000113.1 GCA_003555385.1 Bacteroidales bacterium | reverse complement strand
TACAATGCGGAATCGCAAATCAGTGCGTTTTGTTTTCTGTTTACACTCTTTAGAATTAATATTAGTCTCGGTGGCATATTATTTGCTACTATCGTGTCAGAGGAAGTGTCCAGGTCCCATGGAAGGATACTTTTGGAGGATTCGCTCACTTTTATGCAGCATTTCTTAAAACCAAAATTGATTGACCTATGAAAAACTTATTTAAATACTCACTGATTCTATTGTTCCTGTCTTTTTCGTCAATGATTTCCAGTCAGGCAGTAGCTCAGGATGCCGCTGAGACCATCTTTACCTTTACAAATGCCCAGTACAACGGAGTTTCGCTGGATGTGAGTGATCGTGTTGACAACTCACGCGGACTTCATTTCAAGCCTGACGGAACACGCTTCTACCATTCCGCCAGAGGTTCCATGAACATCGTGGAATACCACATGAGCACCCCCTGGGATATCGGCACTGCTGAATTCGTCCGGGAATTCGATCTGACGGAGACCGTTGGTGTGAACCACGAGAGACCTCGCCCGCACGGCCTCTTCATCAACGACGAAAACGGCCAGGAAATGTACCTCGTAAACCGTACCGAAATGATCCAGTACTTCATGGATGAGCCCTGGAACATCGAGTCGACCACGCATACCAAGACCCGTGACATGCGTCTTGCCACTTCCAGGCTGCACGACATGTACGTGAGCCCCGATGGCAGCTACATGTATATCGACGACCGTGAAACCTGGAGCGTTTACCAGTTCCGCATGGACATGATTTGGGATATCGACGACCTGAGACTTGAGTACATGCTGGATATCACAGAGATGGATTCACCCCGAGGTATGGAGTGGAGACCGGATGGCATGCGCATGTTCCTGGTTGATCAGGGCGCAAGGATTCTCAGGGTATTTGATGTTGAAGAGCCCTGGAACCTCAGGACAGCCGTTCGCAATCCCGACCTGGACTTCATGGTAGCCCGTCAGACCCCCAACCCGAGAGGTCTCGTATGGTCGAGAGACGGTACGCGTTTTTATGTGGTATGTAATACCAATGACACGATTTTCCAGTACGACGTCGAGTAAAATAAACCTCCAGTCGCACGGGTCCGTTGAACCAGATTTCACACGTATGAATTATTCGCCATCCTGATAGCGAAGAGTCAAATGTAATGCAACCTCATGGGACGACGGAACACCAATGTGATAACCGGAATGCAACATCCCGGTTATCACATTTTTTTTCTGAATTTTTCCAACTGCACCTGTCGACAACAATGCCACAGCTGCAGAGCCAAAAATTGACAACACTAAGAAATAAACATGGCAGCCTCCGGCTGACACACAGGAGCATGATCAAATCCTGCCATGTGAATTCATTCTGACAATATGAATCATAATTGATTTAAACAGATGAAAAAAGTATTTCCCGCCGCATTCATAACATCGCTCCTGGCCGTCCTGGCCATGCTTGCCGCGCCGGCCCACGCCCAGAAAGCCTTCGACATTGAGAACGCCGCATTCGACAATGTGTCGCTGGACGTCGGGGAGTACACTCAGGACACTCGCTATCTGGAGTTCAAACCGGACGGGACCCGAATGTACGTTGTCGGCAGAACCACCATGAACATCGCCGAATTCAACCTCGGCATACCCTGGGACCTCAGCACCGCGGAATATGTCCGGGAATTCGACCTCTCCGGCGAACTGGGAACAAAAGTGGCATCCCCCAGGCCGCAGGGCCTGTTCATCAACAAGGAAAACGGGCAGGATGTGATCGTGGTCAACCGCCTTGAAATTTTCCAGTACCGCCTCTCCGAACCCTGGAACATCACCACCGCCGAACCCACCGGCCACATCGACATGCGTGTGCCAACTTCCCGGATCCAGGGTGTCAGTGTCAGCCCCGACGGTCTTTACATGTATATTGACGACCGCGAAAACGGATACGTATTCCAGTTCGAAATGAAGAGGTTCTGGGACATCGAATCCATTACCCTCCGCTACATTCTCGATTTCAAAGAAGAGCACAGGGACACCCGGGGCAACGACATTACCCCCGACGGTGAACGCCTGTTTGTTGTTGACCGCACTCGCAGACAAGTACTTTATTTTGATCTGGAAGAACCCTGGGTCATCCGGAATGCCGAATTCAAAGGCTACTTCTGGCTTGCACGCCAGACTCCCGAGCCGGTGGCCATACGATGGAACCCGGAAGGCACCCGCTTTTTTGCCGTCTGTGCCCGAAATGACCGTATCCTCCAGTACAGTGTCAAAGAATAACATTCAGAGGCAACCAACCCCGGAACAGCAGCCGGTTTCTTTCTGCTGAACAGAAACGAGTCCTGCAATGTGGTGGGTGGTTTGAAATTTCCAAACCGCTCATCACATTGTTATTTTGTGGACGAGTCCCTGAAGAGTACCTTTGGACGTTCGCTTCACTCTGAGTCGTTGATTTTGTAAACCCGCAACATAGTGGGTTCGGGCCACGGCTCCGGAACCGGCCGGTCGCGATTGGCACCGCCGTGCTCCCATCGCAGATACCATGAAACGCCATCCACATCCAACCCATAAGAATCGGGAAGAAGCTCTACCTGCATCGGACCGCCGGTTCTGCGCAGATCGGGTATCGGCTCGATCAGAAAATCGGATTCTGGT
>PWHO01000138.1 GCA_003555385.1 Bacteroidales bacterium | reverse complement strand
GCCACCATGCAGGAAGACTTCCGCAAGCTGAACACCGAACTGATAGGGCTTTCGATCGACAGCATATATGCCCACATTGCATGGTTGCGCACCATTAAAGAAAAAATAGAATTCAATGGGATGAAAAACGTGGAGGTCAATTTCCCCGTGATTGAAGACCTCAAGATGCATGTATCCAGGAAGTTCGGAATGATCCACTCTAATTCTTCCACCACACAGGCTGTCAGGGCGGTATTCATTATGGACCCGGATTCGAAAGTGCGTGCCATTCTTTATTATCCCCTGAGCACAGGCCGGAACATGGACGAAATCAAACGGATGATCATCGCCATGCAGAAAGCTGACAAAGAGCAGATCGCCACACCAGCCAACTGGCAACCGGGTGACGATGTGATCGTACCTCCCCCGGGATCCTGCGGAACAGCCAGAGACAGAGTTGAGAGCAAGGATGATGATCAGTATTGCCTGGATTGGTTCATGTGTTTCCGGAGAGAGAAAAAATAGATAAACTTTTCGGACAGAAAGGTCGAGCTTCGCCTTTGAGGGCGTTTCAAACACAAAAAGAGGACAAATATTCCAACGTGAATTTTTGTCCTCTTTTTGTGTTTTACTACATGCCCTAATCAATATATTAACAGTCAAAATGCAGCTGAATAAAAAAAGCGGTCAGAAATTGTATAAACCAAAAATAATATATATTTTTATCCACAATATTCTATTCTTTATTATCTCATTTCCATGATATAAGGAAAACTATTTCTCACTCCGGCAGTCAGGCCGGGAATCCAGGAAGCAAATAACTGAATTTCAACCATTTATTCACTAAAATCAAAAAAATGAAACAGATCAGACAATTGGCGGTGGTAATCAGTATCCTGGTTATCACAGGCTTGTTCACTACCCAGGCAACCGCACAAACCAACTTTGAGCGGGGACAGATCGGGATCAACGCAGGATTTGCCTATGGTTTTGACATGGAAGAGCCAGGCATCCGGGTGGGAGCCACCTATTTCCTTAGTGAAAATATCCGTGTTGGTGCCGACCTGACTTACTGGTTGGTGGATTCCGATATGGATTACGATATGGGTGTTGATATAACATTCCTGGAGTTCAACGGCAACTTTCACTACCTTTTCCTCCAGGAAAATGGACTGATTATCTACGGTATTGGAGCACTTGGCTTACACTATGCCGACGTATCATATGATATGGAAGAATGGGGCGGACCAAGTTATGGTTATTCTGACACGGAGCTCGGTATCGGTATTGGCGGTGGAATCGAATACAGCCTTGGAGGTGTATCCATTTTTGCAGAACCCAAACTATTCCTCTCGGGGTTTGACCAGCTTAAATTTAATGCGGGAGTAAGGTTTTATTTGTAAACAACAATAAATCTGCTATCTTTGTGGACAAGACCATGATTTAAACAACCAAAACCTTGACTATGAGCAAATTTATCCTCTCCGTACTGTTTCTTTTCCTTGGGGCAGCAGTTGTCCAGGGAAACACAAGTGATTACTTTCTGGATCATTCGGCCGTGGATCAGCTTTTTGCTGAAGCCGAAGAGGTTGACCCGCTGGCCATGCACAGCATGGCACCGACAGTGGCTGCCACACAAAACAATGTATCTATCGCCCAGGACAAAGAGCCCGCCGTGGCATTCCTGCTGGCCTGGTTCGTAGGCCCGCTGGGGATACACCGCGCCTACCTGGGCACATCCACAGGCACGATCGTCGGGTACATTCTGACGCTCGGGGGTTGTGGCATTGTTGCCTTCGTTGACTGGATTGTCCTGCTTATCGGGGTGATCAATGACGACATCAGCCAATATGTAGACAATCCCAGTTTCTTTATGTGGTAATATTCATTCTGCAGCAAGTTCCTCTTCCAGGTTGAAGAGAAATTCACGCACAGCCGCCAGGGTTTTTCCCCGGCGGCTTTTTTCATGGGCCTCTGCCATCAAACCGGCCTGCCTGATCCCGCCAAAATAAAACGACTGAAAGGGCCCCAGCCCGGCAAAAACAGCCGCAACATAATATCCATTCAGGGCCATTGCGGAAAAAGCCCCCAACGAAGCAAGCTGAGAAAATGCATTTAGTATTCCCCAGCCTGCTTCCCCGGCATACACCTGACCTGAACCGGGAATAAAGGTAGACCAGAGCCTGGCCTTTTCGGGGTCGCGCCTGGCCTGCTGTTCTTTTTCAGCAAGGATCTCAGTATAACGTAGTATTTTTTCATTCGCCAGCCTGGTATCATCTGAAAAATACAAAACCCAGTTTTCAAGGTGATCCGACAGCGCATCCCACCGCATGAGATCAGTGAGTACAAGTCCTTCCAGCAAATAAACACGCTGCCCTGAATCCTGCCCGTAAAGATGCCTGAACTGCCGCAACAATCCGTAAGCGTCACCCGGATCGCCATCCATATAGGCACAAAAAGCCATTTCATAGAGCAACTCCCGACGCAGGGAATCCTCCCCCCTGTATGTGATGGAGCGACGTAGATCAACGAGAGCCTTTTCGTATTCTCCCAGCTGCTTAAGTGCCTGAGCTTTTTTCAGATTTGCGGCAATCCTTGACACAGACTCCTCTGACTCAAAGTAAACCCGTTCATAGGCAATTGAAGCCTCAAAATAATTACCTGAAGCAAACAGGCTGTCTGCCCGTTTTATCATCCGTTCAGTCTGTGCATTAACCCCCTCAGAAAGCGTTCCGCAAAGGAATATGCATATCAAACAAAATCCGTTGGTCCATTTCATGATTAAACTCCTGATTTGTCCGCCTGGCAGCAGCAACACTACCCACGATATTGCCCACATAAAACGCCCCGGCAGCAGACGCAGATAACACAAACAGTACACTGTCAGGGCCGGATCCCCGGTAAAAATCGAACGCAGTTAAGCCCAAAGCAGCCACATATAAAAAACCTGCTACCCCCTCGGCCGATTTCCCTGCATATACTTTGCCCAGGCCGGGCACTGCCGCAGACAACATCCCGGCTATGAAAGGAGAGGCAGCGCGACGATCCCTTAACTGATCGTAATGGTGCTCCATTCGTTGCTCTTCTGCTGCAGTCACATGGTGGTTACCCGAAAAGTCAGCGGCATTTGAGCTGTATTGCGCATAGTCTCTTTCCAGCAGGGCAATTCCTCCCAGCTGCAAACCTAGCAGGGCATGATACAAATTATCCGACCCGGCATCTGTCAGTTCCAGCACCTCCCTTGCCCGTCCTGCATCTCCGTCATGAGCGAGATTATAGGCGGCAAAAAAACGGGACTTGCGGTACACCGGACTCTCTTTACTGACTTTCAGCAGATAAGTTGCCGACAAATCCAGTGTCTTCTGCTGATAATGCACCCATCCTGTCAGGTAATTAAGAGAATCATACTGATGATTGTTTTCCGGCACGACCCTTTCCAGAAGAAAAAGACTTTCCCTGTAGTCTCCCCGGCCAATCAGGTAACGGATAAAATCCACTTCCCGGCTCCAGGTATGATCGTACCCGCTGAACTGTTCTGAATGCCCATGGGCTATAACCCCGCCATGACCTATAATCCCGCCGGGGGCTTTAAACAAATTGCCGGTGTCACTGGAGTAAGCCGGCAGCATATGCAAAAGCAATAAGACAACAAACAGGGGTTTAGTCATAAGTGCTTTTTTTATAAAGCCCGGTATCCTCCACTGCCTTTCCCGAAGCTTCCTCAATGCGCATGGGATGGATATCAAAAGCAGCTACCCTGTTGCAGCGCGTAAGGCGATCGGCGGTTGCTGCCATCCCTTTCACAAGCCCGAAATCCCTTATCAGTTCCTTGCTGAACCCCGAACAAGTGGGATGATACAGGCACTCTGACGGAAGCTGGGGGGACACAAAACGCTGATATACGTACATCATTCCACCGAGTGACAAACGAACAGGGTTAAGGCGGGAGAAAATGCGGTCACTCCCCGCCTCCATAAAGGAAACGCCAGATCCCCCCGGGTCAACCATGGAACCCTCATGGCTGCCATGGAGCAACTCTCTGTCGCTGACCGGCTGGTCGGCAAAGCTATGTGATGCCCAAAGCATCAGGCATGCCAGCAGAACACCAATGCCAAATATTTTATTCCAGGATACGTGCATCGTCGGGAACTTTAAAATCAAACCAGGAACTCTCCGCCTCGCGGTTAATCCTGATATCAGATAACTGCACACGGCTTACAATGGAGTCACCTGAAGCCAGGTAATTGAACTCTGTGATGGAGCGGGGAAGTATCAGATCGGAAAAAATCTCATACTCATCATAGTACACCTTCTTCACAAGCTTACCTCCGGCATCGTAATATCCGGCATACACCGGCATGTAATCATCGTGCACCAGCTCAATATGCGAAAAAAGATGCGTCAGAGAAGAAGGGGGATTCCAGCGCGTGATCATCAATCCATTTTCAAAATCAGTCCGGCTGTTTGTGAAACCCATTTCACGCAAACCGAGATCCTGAGTTCTTCCGCTCAGAAAATAATACACCAGGTTATTCTCAGAACTGTATTCCACACTTTGGGTGCGATACACCGAATTTTCCTTCTCGTCATATATTGTCAGCTCTCCATGCCGGTTGGTGACCATCACCTGCCCGGCCGGCTTTTCAAACTTTGTGATCAGCTTCCCGTCCCAGGCTTCATAAAAAAGGTGTGCCTCTACTGTGGCCACTTTCCCTCCCTGCAGCTGCCGGCTTTCCATATGAAGCACAATCCGGTCGGGCGAAAAAAAGGTCAGGCCGCTCAGCAGCACAAATAAAATTAAACCAGCGAATAAAGTCAAACGAATGCGCATATGCTGAATATTATTTCCACAAAATGATCCGGAAAGTAGTACCGTTATTCAGAGATGAATGCTTAACGAACAATTTTCCGTTGTGATAATTTTCAATAATCCGTTTACTGAGTGACAGCCCGAGCCCCCAGCCTCTTCTCTTGCTGGTATACCCCGGATTGAAAATGGTTTTTTGTTTGGACGCCGGAATACCCTTTCCGTCATCCGAGATATCCACAGCTACCTGGTCCTTGTAATCCTCCACGGAAACATAAATACTGCCCGCTCCCTGCATGGCATCCACCGCATTTTTGATAATATTCTCCACGACCCATCCAAACAGGCTGGTGTTCAGGGGCACCATCACCACCTTGTCGGGGGTTGCCACATTAAAAGAAACTTTTTTCGGCATTCTGCGCTTCATATACTCCACCCCCTCATTGAGCGTATCCATTATGTTCTCCGGGATCAGCTCGGGGGAAGATCCGATTTTAGAAAACCGCTCAGTGATATTTTCAAGCCGCTTCACATCTTTGGAGATCTCTTCAATGGTTTCCTCATCCACCCCCTTCATCCTGAGCAATTCCATCCAGGCGATGAGTGAAGACAAAGGAGTGCCAAGCTGGTGTGCAGTTTCTTTCGACATCCCCACCCATACCTGGTTTTGTTCCGCATTGCGGGCCATGCTGAATAACAGGTAGGAAATAAACAGAAAGATCCCGATGGCCAGGAATTGACCCAACGGATAATAACGCAATTGCGTCAACAGGAATGAACTGGTATAGTAAACATAGCAGCGGCCATAATCGGGAAGATTGATGGAAAGATATTTGTTGCCCCCGGCCATGGAGGCTATGAGTTCCCGGACCTGGGCATCATCCCCCATATCCACCCCCTCAATATTGCCGTGAGCGATCAGCTCCCGGTGCGAATTGTCGACCACAATGACCGGCACATTGGCAGAGTTGACCACCAGGTCAGAAATAAAGGTATCAAGCAGATCATCCATCACGGCCCTGAGTTCTGAATACACTTTGGAATCGCGATAATAAATATAGCGTCTTCCGTCTATGATCCGGAAGGTCATGGGAGGGTGTGCAGAAAAATAATCGGCCAGGTCTCCCGTCAGCCTTTCAAGGCCCTGCAGGCGCGAAGGCAGATTACTGCTGGATATCACTTCTCCGTGTTCATCGGTGAGCACAAGAGGAATGGTGGTATTGCTCTCCAGAATATTTGTATACAGGGTGAGGGCCTCGCGGTCAACTTCTTCCCTGTTTAACCGGTCATACACCTGGGTCAGCAACTCCACCCGTTTGTGTTCCTCTTCACTTATTACAGCAAAAAGCCTTTCGCTGTCCTGGAGCAGTGTTTCCCTTTTGCGGATGGCATCAGCCCATAACTCAACACGCTGGCGCTCATCCTGGGAAATTTTCCGCACCATGATATCGGTATAATACAGGGAGGCCAGCACGATAACTGCGGCAAAAGCCAGCAGGTACAGTTTCCATCGCTGTTTCTTCGAATACACTTCAAAACCCTTGATTTTGTTGAACAGTTCCAAGCCAGTCCTATTTTTTGTGCATAATTTCCGGGAAATCTTTCTCAAAAATATAACTTTTGTGCCACATGGGGGCTAATTCAGCATAGAACCGGGCCGGACCTGAAAAAATGTCGCAAAACATGTATTGATATTCGTTACTTTTGCCTTAGGAATCTGAAAAAGCTCCGACATGTCATTTCTGAACAGCATCGCTACCTGGTATGTAAAAAAACGGCTCTCCCAGATCAATCATTTCAGGGAAAACCCCGCTGAAGTACAGAACGAGGTCTTAAAAGGTCTGATTCATATATCGCGCAATACCGAATGGGGTAAAAAATATGAATTCAACACCATTGATTCATATAAGACGTTCAGTGAGCGCCTGCCCATTCAGGATTACGATGACCTTAGCGCAACCATCGGCCGTATGCTCAAAGGGGAGCAAAATATCCTCTGGCCCACCGACATAAAATGGTTTGCCAAATCCTCCGGAACAACAGCAGATCGCAGTAAATTTATCCCTGTCAGCCCGGAATCCTTGTCTGAATGCCATTACAAGGCAGGCAAGGATGTGCTGGCCTTATACTGCCATCACCATCCGGACACGCAGATATTTGATGGCAAAGGCCTGATCATGGGCGGAAGCAGCAGCGTAAGCGAATATAACAACACCATTTCTATCGGTGACTTATCCGCCGTATTGCTTCGGAATGTTCCATTTTACGGGGAATTTTTCCGTACTCCTGATCTGTCGCTGGCACTGATGGAAGACTGGGAGGAAAAACTGGATAAAATCGCCCATGCCACGTATGCGGAGAATGTCACCAACATGAGCGGGGTTCCGTCCTGGAACCTGATATTATTAAAACATATACTGGAGATTACCGGACGCAACCATATTCTGGAGGTCTGGCCCAACCTGGAGCTGTTTATTCACGGAGGTGTGAACTTTGCTCCCTACCGGTCTCAGTTTGAGAAAATCATCCCCTCACAACACATGGTATACCTGGAAACATACAATGCCTCTGAGGGTTTCTTCGGGATCCAGGATCGTCAGGACACAAGAGATATGCTGCTCATGCTGGATTACGGGATATTTTACGAATTCATCCCCGCTGAGGAGCTGGAGGAGGACAACCCCGCGGCCATTCCCCTGTCGGAAGTTGACACCGACACCAATTATGCCATGGTCATCACCACCAACGGAGGATTGTGGAGATACCTGATCGGCGACACAATCCGCTTTACCAGCCTGTCTCCTTACCGCATCCGGATTTCGGGGCGCACCAAAAGTTTTATTAACGCTTTTGGTGAGGAGGTGATCGTGGACAATACCGACAATGCATTGCAAAAAGCCTGCGATGAAACCGGCGCCGTGATCAGCGAATATACGGCAGCCCCCGTTTACCTGGACGACAACCAGACCGCTGCCCATGAATACGTGATTGAGTTCGAGAAAGAGCCATCCGATCTCACCCGTTTTACAGAGATTTTGGACCAGGAACTGCAGAACCTGAATTCAGATTATGCCGCCAAACGCAGTGCCGACCTGATGCTGAAGAAACCAAAACTGAGGAGCGTTCCATCGGATACGTTTTTTAACTGGTTAAAATCAAAGGATCGCATCGGAGGACAGAACAAAGTTCCTCGACTGTACAATGGAAGACGCTATGTAGACGAAATCCTTGATTTTATCGGCAAGCACAGGCACTGAGATATCAGGCCCCGGTGATTGCCGGAATATTTGCCGTTTTTCACAGCATACCCAACGACAACCAAAACCAATTCAACATGCATATAGCCATTGCCGGTAACATCGGTTCAGGAAAAACCACACTGGCCGAATTACTTTCAAAACATTACGGGTGGGAAGCCCATTTTGAAGACGTGGACACCAACCCGTATCTGAACAATTTTTACGAAGACATGCAGCGGTGGTCGTTCAACCTGCAGATTTATTTTCTGAACAGTCGCTTTCGCCAGGTGGTGGAGATACGGAAGAAAAACAAGAAAGTCATTCAGGACAGGACCATTTACGAGGATGCATACATTTTCGCCCCCAACCTGCATTCCATGGGCCTGATGTCATCACGCGACTTTAATAACTACTCCAGTCTGTTTGAATTAATGAGTTCATTGATCGATCCGCCCGATCTGCTGATATATCTGAAGGCGAGTGTTCCCACCCTTGTGAACCAGATTCAGAAAAGGGGGCGTGACTATGAAAACACCATCAGGCTGGATTACCTGAAGAAACTGAACGAGCGTTACGAGGAATGGATCAGTGGTTATAGCCTCGGCAAATTACTGATAATCAACGTTGACAACCTCAAATTCAGCGAAAGCCAGCAAGATCTCGGAGAAATCATTCAAAGAATAGACGCCGAGATACACGGACTATTCTAATAATTTCATGACCATGAACGCCATTGGAATCATCCCTGCACGCTATGCCTCTACCCGGTTTCCCGGAAAGCCTCTGGTAAAAATAAGAGGCCGGTCTATGATACAGCGGGTTTATGAACAGGCCTCGCAATGTCCGGCACTGAACGAAGTACTGGTGGCCACTGACGATCATCGGATCTTTGACCACGTTTCCGGGTTCGGAAAAGCGATAATGACACGCTCCGACCATCCCAGCGGAACGGACCGTTGCCAGGAAGCATTGGAGCTGTTCAATTCCGGAGAACAATACACCGGCCACGATATCGTAGTAAATATCCAGGGAGATGAGCCTTTTATTGACCCGTCCCAGATTCAACAGCTGATCAGCGGGTTTTTGGATCCCGGCAGGCACATTATTTCACTGATGAAAGAAATCAGGTCACAAAATGACATCCACAACCCCAATGTAGTAAAGGTGGTTTGTGATCATTCAGGGAGGGCATTGTATTTCAGCCGGTCGCCGATTCCATTCATTCGCGGCGGATCATCAGCAACCACACCCCGAAACACTTACTTCAGGCATTTGGGGATGTACGGATACCGCATCCGGACACTTGAAGAAATTGTGGCACTTCCCGCGGGAAAACTCGAACAGCTTGAGTCGCTCGAGCAGTTGCGATGGCTGGATTACGGATACAACATCTTTATGGAAGTAACCGAACTGGAAAATATATCCATCGACACGCCTGAAGATCTTGAAAAAATTTCGGCAAATCCGGATAAAACGGCATAACGGAAAGACATATTCGCAGGAACAAAGGCTTTGTTGCGATTTTTTCTTAATTTAGTTCCCTGCATATATTTATATCGCTAAAATAGCCGGCTCACAAAACCTACACAATATGAAGATCGGAAAATACATCAGCGAGTTACTTTACATCTACGACACGGTCATATTGCCGGGATTCGGTTCCTTTTCCACCACTTACGTTCCGGCAAGATTTGTCGCCGAGAAGAACATCGTGGAAGCCCCTGCCAGGATCGCGGATTTCAGCCCGGTACCCAAAGAGGGGCACACCCCGCTGACCCGTGTTATTTCTGAGCAGGAAGGGATGACAGAAACCGCGGTCAATGATTTTTACGGGAAACTTGTAAACGAAATCGACCAGTCGCTACAGTCCGGCAAAAAAGTAGAGCTGGAAAATATCGGCCTGTTTCAGCTGGACGAAAATGGGGAGATCCGATTTTCCCCTGACAGAAATATGAATTACCTGAAAGAAGATACAGGTGTGAGCCATGTAAAAGCGCCCGCCTTTATTCCTTCTGCAATAAAAGATGAATCCGGAGACACAGCTGATAGCATTCCGGCTGATGAGGGACAAACGATTCCCCCTCCCGGGGCAGCCAATGAACCCGAACCTGAACCAGCAGATGAACCAGCCACTGAACCCGAAACCGAACCCGAAACAGCAATGAGAGAAAAAGACGAAACAAACAACGAAAAAAGGAAATCCTCCGGTGGACTCTGGTGGCTGTTCTACATAGCCATCCCACTTCTGATAATTTTACTCATCCTTTTGCTGAGATTTGATTATTTCTTTGGCAGCGAAGGTTTATTCCGCCGGCAGGCAACTGTAGAACGTGTAGAAACTGTGCCTTCAGAGCCGGCCGAACCCGCGGAAACCACATTGATTGACGAACCCGGGGAAGAAATTACCGAACCGGACCCGATTCCCTCCGACCCCGACATTGAACCACCTCCGCCGGAAACCGGTCGTCCGGTTTATTATATCGTGGTTGGAAGTTTCCGCAATGAGACGGAAGCACAAAAACTTGCCCGCCAACTTCGTTCGGATGGTGCCCCGCTTGCCATGGTGTTTATGCAGACGCCGGCCGATTACCACCGGGTATGTTACGGGTATTACTACGACCTTGAAGAAGCTGAAAGCCATAAAGCTTCCCTGGATGGTGAACTCAGGGAAAAAGCCTGGATCCTCCACCGATAATCGATTATTGACCCATACTACCTGCGTGTCGTGGCGAAGAACAAGCTGAAAAAATTTGCTGAGATCAATAGCTTTTCCAATGTGATCCAGCCTCCGGCCTATTATTCCATCTCCCGGTTCAGTTACAGAGGAAAATGGAAGGAAGAATTTTTCCGTAATGAAAATCCCCTGATCCTGGAGATTGGTTGCGGAAAAGGAGAGTACACCATTGGAATGGCCAGGGCAATGCCCGGTTATAATTTTATCGGTATTGATATCAAGGGAGATCGTCTCTGGAAAGGAGCCAGAGAAGCACTTGATGAAGGATTGTATAATGTGGGGTTCCTCCGGGTAAAGGCAGAAGCCATCAATTCTTTTTTCGGGAAAAATGAAGTGCAGGGAATCTGGCTCACCTTTCCTGATCCCCATCTCAGGAAATCGCGTTCAGGCAAACGTCTTACCTCTCCGCGCTTCCTTGAAAAATACAGTCGGTTACTTACGCCCGGCAGCCCCGTTCATCTAAAAACCGACAATCACTCACTACACAGCTACACCCTGGACGTGATCAGGGAAAACGGGCACAAATTGCTGGTTCAAACTGACGACCTTTACAATGATCCTGATATACGGGAGACTTTGCTCAAAGACATCCAAACATACTACGAAGAAAAATTTCTGGCTGAGAATAAACCAATCTGCTACCTGAAGTTTGCCCTGAATGCCACACAACCAAAATAGCACACATACATTCTTTGAAAAGGTCTACGCAATAGTACGGGAAATACCTTACGGACGCATAACGACCTACGGGGCCATAGCCGCTTTCCTTGGAAGCAGGGGCAGCAGTCGCATGGTGGGTTGGGCAATGAACCATTCCCATGCATCAGATCCTTCCCTCCCGGCACACCGCGTGGTAAATCGTAACGGTGTGCTTACCGGCAAACACCACTTCGGAAGCCCCAACCTGATGAGGCAGCTTCTGAAAAATGAAGGAATTAAAATTGAGGACGACAAGGTGCTCAATTTTGACCAGCATTTCTGGGATCCTTCATTTTAACAAAATGACTATCTTTGCAGTGTTATTTATACAAAAACTAAATTAAGATAACCTTTAATTGTTCCGAAATATGTCACAGAACCTGGAATTAATCAAGAAAGTAGAAAACGTAATTGATCAGATCCGCCCCTACCTCGAAGCTGACGGAGGGAACATCCGTTTTGTCAACCTGACGGAAGACAACGTGGTAAACGTCGAATTGCTCGGTGCCTGCGGTTCATGTCCCATGAGCCAGATGACCCTGAAAAACGGCGTGGAGCAGGCCATGAAGAAAGCCATCCCTGAGATCAAGGCAGTAGAATCGATCAACAATTAATGATCGCCTCATAGGATGCCTCGAGCGG
>PWHO01000183.1 GCA_003555385.1 Bacteroidales bacterium | reverse complement strand
CAAAATCCTCCATCACCCCCTTCTAATCAATGTATTAAAAAAGGTATGAGAATCCCGGTTCTTTCCGAGCTGCAGCCCCAGGAAAGGAAAACCTTTGGCCTGCATTTTTCCTATTCCTTTATTGAAGGGATATTGGCCGGGCTCATTGCACTGAATGAGTTCGTATTCGTAAAAAGTCTGTTGGGATCAGGCTACCAGGTCAGTGTGCTGTTCCAGTTTTCCACCCTGGTATTTCTGCTGCTGATCTTTTTCAGCACCTTCTTGCGCCGCATCAGAAACAAAAAGCGGCTGTTGCGCCGGACAGCCATTCTTACAAGGCTGCCTTTGATGCTGCTGTTTTTCTTTCCGCGAAGCCCCGAGCAGCTTACCGGTGACTCCATTTATCATTATATTTTCCTGGCCATTTTCCTGATCTATTACCTGGCCAACCCCATTGTATTCCCCAGCATCAACCTCTTTCTCAAAAACGCCTACTCGCACGAGAACTTTGGCCGTTTCTACAGTTACTCCACCACGGTTAACAAGATCGTCATGATGGCCACCACATTTGCCTACGGCTGGGCCCTGGATGCCAATCATTACATCTTTGTGTACGTCTTCCCCGTGGCAGCCGTTCTCGGGATGGTTTCCATCACGCTGCTTTCCCTGATCCCCTATAAACAGGACGAACCCCCCGAAATGTCCTATTCCCTGTGGAAAGGGATTAAGCAATCGGTCAGTGAAATGACCAGCATTTTGGTGAAGAACATCCCCTACAGGCATTTCCAGATAGGATTCATGTTTTATGGATTCGGTTTCATGGGGTCGTATACGGTCATTATCCTGTTCTGGGAATACGGGCTGGGGCTGAACTATTCTAGTGTGGCATTTTACCGCAACGCCTACAACCTGCTGGCCATTCTGTTTCTGCCGTTTTTCGGACGACTGATCGGGCGCATCGACCCCCGCCGCTTTGCGGTGATCCCATTTCTGTCCATGGCCCTGTATATTTTCTCCTTGATCATGACCCAGTATTACGACAGTTATGTCACTTTCTGGGACATCACCCTGTACCACAGCATGACCTTCTATATCCTGTTCCACGGGGTTTTCGCCGCCACCATGGCCCTGATGTGGAGTATCGGCTCGGCTTACTTCTGTGCCCCGTCCGAAGCCGGCATCTACCAGTCCATCCACCTGGGAATGACCGCCCTGCGTTCGCTTTTCGCCCCGCTGATCGGGGTACTGTTTTATGAATTATGGGGCTTCACCATTGCCTTCTCCATCTCCATCACCAGCCTGTTGATCGGAAGCTGCATCATGTGGTGGTCACAGCGAAAATACCCGCTGATGGAAAAGAAAGTGCTTTCCTGAGCTTCCTTAAGTTTAACGGCGATCGTATAAGCGGACCAGTTGAGAGTACAATACGATAAACAGGGTCACGAATACACTGACCACAGCCGGCGGCAGAGCCACCCTGGCATCCCCGCGAAAAAAAGTAAAAGCCGTTACCGCAGCAAACGCACTGCTTTTGATCACCATCATCAGGGTACTGCTGATGATAAACCCCCTGGGCTTGCCCATCCGGTGCATCAGCACATGATACACAAACCCCATCACAAACATGGCCGTAAACAATACGCCGGAGATCTTCAGCACCGATAACGGCTCACTGAAAAAAACCGGGGCACTCATCCCCACAATGGGCGCAATCACCAGAAAAAACCCCCACTTGATGATGGGGTTTCTTACCTTTTCAACGCCGGGGAGTATTTTGGGATGGCGCAGCAGGCGGCTGATCAGCAGGGGAATAAGGATCAGCTGAGCCATGATCTGCAGAATCACGAGGGGGTTGACCATCGCCTGACCGAGCAATACCAGCAATATCAGAGGGGTCAACAGCATCGCCAGCAGGTGCAGGCCGAACACGCCTGTCACGCTGAAGTTATTATCCCCGTCGAGCAGGGCGGAAAAAGGAATAACGGAAGGGCCGGGAGGCGCGGCCACCACCAGCACAAAACCAATGTAGAAGGAGAAATAGGCATCATGGAAGAAGATCCAGGCCATCACGATCACCACCAGCCCGAAAAGCCCGAAGTTCAGCATGGCCGACCAGGCCAGGGGGCGTAAAGCATTGGACAAAGGCACCCAGCTTTTGAAGGAAAATCCTGTGGTGGAAAACACCATCACCAAACCCAGTGTCCACATGGAAATTTCCGCCAGGGGTTCCGTTCGTTCTCCTAGCGCAAGGCCCACCACCAGTGCAAGTATCAGCACAAAATCACGATGATTGACGATCCGCAAAATCACATTCATTGTTGTAGGTGTTAGTTGTTGCCTGCGTCAATAGTCACTCCCCGCGTCAATAGTTACTACCCGCGTCAATAGTTGCGGCTGGCGCAATGGAGGCGACCAACCCAAATGATGAGGCCTTCACAATGGATGCGACCTCCGCAATGGAGACAGCCGCGTCAAAGATAAAACCAAATTCAATATACATAAATATGGTGAGCAAAGCCTTTTATTAAAACGGTTTTCCTTTATCTTTGTTTGGAAAGATAATCATCCTGCGGCCCAGGATTTCAGTATTATGCATGTATTTTTTGTTCATGAGTTGTCCGGCGACCTGCTGTCGCTTCCCGAGGAAGAGTCGCGCCACTGCGCCAAAGTGCT
>PWHO01000162.1 GCA_003555385.1 Bacteroidales bacterium | reverse complement strand
GCATCGGCTGAATACATATACCGGGCGCCCCGGCATCGACTTTTATCATCCGGATGCTGTTTCTGCCGTCATCCCTGCGTCCCTCAGACGCCGCCACCAGAAACAGGTCCGCTTCCGCTGCACAGGTGATATATTTCTTTTTGCCGTTCAGGGTAAAGGCGCATTCCTGGTTTGCAGCAGCGCCCAAATGCGCAAGCCGGGACTGAATGGCACGGGGATGCCCGCCCCCTGCCTCCGTGATGCAAAAGCAGGCCACAGTGTCCCGGGGAAGCCCGGGAATCAGCCGCTGCAAGGCACAGCAATAGCCTGCCGCAAAAGCATACGCAAAACAGTTTGCCAAAACCCCGCCGAACACCGCCCTGTCCACCGGGGCTTCCCATCCACCAGCCGCATCTGTAAAACCCTGCCAGAACGCGCCAAAGTCCGGGTGGGTATGTGGCTCGATGGACTTGTCCCATGACAGTAGCCGGTCAATTATTTCCAGGTTCGTTGTTTCCATAGTGATCCTTCTTTCCGCAAATTTTTTAAGCTCGGTATCAATGGTTTCGGGAAGACAAGTGGGTTCTGCATTCCATTTTTTCAAATCATTTTATTGTCTTATATCCTTTATTGCAATTGCATATTTCAATTGTATATTTCAATTGTAATATCTTTCCAGACGAAACGGCCTATTTATGGCAAAATCGGAAGTGAATACAGGCTTGCAGGCGCATCAGCAAGATATGAATCCAGCAAACCAAGTCTTGTTTCCCCGGAATCGGAGTTTCCCTTGAAAAAACGGACCACACAGGCAGAAATTTTTGAGACGCTTATTACACCCCACATACCCGCCCTGTATAAAACCGCCTACAGGCTGACAGGCGGCAAAGAGGCATCGGAAGACCTCGTCCAGGCGGTTCTGACAAAACTTTATCCGCAAACCGCTGATATGCAGACAGTGGAAATGCTGGGCCCCTGGCTGAAAAAGGTGCTATACCGGCACTTTATCGATGAGACGCGAAAACACTCGAGACGCCCCGAAAGCAGGCTCTCCGGAAGTGAAGACGACCTTTCTGCATTAAAAAGCCCGGATGCGAACCCGGAAAAAATGGCTGAACTCTCCGAAATCCGGGAGAACCTCCATGCTGCGTTAAACACCCTGGAAAAGCATGATCGCCTGATTATAGTGATGCACCTGGCGGAAGGGTATACCCTTGCCGAAATGGCCGAAATATTTAATATGCCTTCGGAAACACTAAAAACAAAACTTCGCCGGGCAAAGGTGAAAGTTAAAAAATATTTGAAACTATGAACCCGTTTTTTAAAAAACAGCGTCTTAATAAATAGCAGGGCCAAAAACGCCGGGAAACATCCGGGGCGTTGCGGTGCTTCCGGAAAAGGAAGCACGAGGCAGGTGGGCCCGTGGAAGGCTATTGGAGAAAATACCATGAACTGTTCGGGTATCAGGCAACGAATCAGGGACGAAATGCTGCAGGGGCAACCCCTGCAGCATGATGCGGTTATCGTTCGACACATAAGGCATTGCGACCTGTGCCGAAGCCTGTATGCCGATGCGGTTCTGGAACGCGAACTCAGGGAGATGCCGGTGCCTGAGCCAAAAGATGATTTTCCCGCCCGGGCCATCGGAAATGCCGTAAGACGCAATCGGATGAAACGGATACACGCGTTTGTCGGCATATCCGCTGCCGCGATGTTAATCGTCGTCGCAGGCCTGTTTTTTACACGGGGGCTGTCGGATTTTTCGGGCGCCCCGGGGCCCACGCCGGACGCCGGCATCGCCTCCCTTAGCGGCATGGAAAAAACCGTCCGTGTCATGATTGAAGCGAAAGAATCCAGACAAAACGCGATATTGACCATTGACTTGCCGAAAAACACCGCATTGAAAAATTATCCCGGCCACCATCGGCTCACATGGCAGACGGATTTGACGCAAGGCAAAAACCTGCTTGAATTGCCGCTTTTGTTCATGGATGACACGGAAGGAGATGTCTACATTCACTACCGTTATAACGGCAACGAGCAGCAGGTCCGAATTCCGGTTCGGGCGGAAAAAGAACCGGAACACCTGAAAACCATAACCAGCTAAACCTTTTACAAGGGGGTCTAAATGAAAAACATCACCATGAAACGAATCTTTTTTACAATAGTAATCGGGATTTTTCTCGCCTTCCCGGCTTTTGCCCAGGAGGAACAGGGCATTGAAGGGACTGATACAATAAGAGCGCTTGGACCGGATGAGAGGCCGGAAGCCGTCGACAGAGTCATTCAACTGCCGGATCATGTCCCTGAAATTGCCGTTGAAAGGTCTCAACACGGTATGGATACGGCCAACGAGGCCCGGGAAAGAAACCGTGAATTCGGGATGGATAGGGCCCGGGAAGCCAGAGAGGGCAATATCCCCGAGCATGCAAGAGATCGGGAAGCCCGCCATGAAAGACCGGAGCGGCCTGACAGACCCGAGCATCCGGATCGGCCGGATATGCCTGACATGAATGAGCGTCCGGATGTAGATCGGCCCGATAGGCCTGAGCAACCAGATCGGCCGGATATGCCCGACACTTCCGATACGCCAGACAGGCCGGAACAACCCGAATTGCCAGAAAATGTGAATCCCGGCAGATCGGATTCTCATAGAGGCGACCGGTAAAAACGGATGCAG
>PWHO01000214.1 GCA_003555385.1 Bacteroidales bacterium | reverse complement strand
GTGGTTCTGAATGCTTTGATAGTTGCCCGGATTGCGGAATTTACCAAGGGGTACCGGAAGATCCTCCGTTGTTTTGGCAAGCATTGACTCATGGTATTGACGGCGCAGGTCTTCCAGCTTGTTCTCCGCCTGTTTTTTGAGCAGTTTAACCGGAATCACATCCTTCCAGATATTCAGCACAGAGATGTGGCGACAGAAAACAGGTTTATGCCCGGACTTAATGCACAGGTTCCAGGTGTCGCCGGAAACCGCCTCCCTGATCTTTTCCATGTCTTTTTCATCGCAATCAGCCAGGCCGAAAGCGATCTCCCGGATTATCCTGACACCTTTTATGCGTTTGATGATGCGGATAATGTCACTTAAGCGTACCTCCTTTCGCAGTTCACTGCCTTCAAGCTCTTCCATTTTCAGGAATCCTTTTTTTTCAAAAGGATTGGTGCCACTGCGCCAGGGGTATTCATCGTCAAACAAAAAAACCGGGCCCCGAAATATTTCATCGGGATTTTTGCCCGCCTCCAGCATCTCCTGCAAATTATAAAAAGGCACCTCCGGTGAAAGGTATTGTTCAATATGGAAAACAATCTGTGCCCACACTTCCTCGGGATCAGCATAAGGATCGATCTCAATGTCGCCGCAAATAACCACGCCCTGTTCAGGCACCTTTTCTACCTTTTCCAGGTCTTCGCAAAGATTGCGGTACTGTTGATATACTTCAACCACCTGCCCTTTGATTTCCTTAATGCGTCCGGCTTTCAGCGCTTCTCTTTCAGCTTTCGGCTTAGTCTTTTCGTCGTGGTTGATCAGCACGGATTCATCAATGTCGAGCAATATTCTGTTTAAACCCCTGAGGGGATACTGGTGTGCTTTTCCCGGATCAACCTGTTCGCCCTGCTGTTTGTAATGCGATTCTGTGATCCCCTCCTGCTCCAGATCCCTGAATTGTGCTACAACAACCTGTTCCGCAGGGATGATCCATGCATTGCGCACCCCTTTTATCCGGATAAACAATTGCCTGTAGTCGTTGGCAGTTACCGGACCAGAAGGGAGCGCCCGGATGGCTGTCAGAAACTGACGGTGCATGTTTGCCATGTTCTCGTCCGGTTCGGCAAGCAAGTCCTCCATCGGACGGGAGGTTCGGTATCCAAGATCCGTAATGGCATAACACAGTGTTTCAAGGATGGTTATACCGGGATCATGCACGTTGTAGTCGGTCCATAATTTATGGGCCAATTGTTCGATATACGTCAATCCTTCCGACCGCAGAAAAGCATAATCCCGGCCATATTCAGCACTGCTGGTTTTGGGTATGGTGTTGGATTCACTCATGGCAGATCTTGTCGTTATCGATTAAAGTGATTTGATGGTTGGGGGCCGATACCAAAATGGCGCGCGCGCTGCCGGCAGCAACAACATTCAGGTCGGTTGTATTGTCCGCATTCCCTTCATAACGATGGTACATCCGTACCTGAGAAATAAAGTCCACATACGGCAGGTTTTCAATAAACCCGATCAGGACACTTTTGTACAGGCTGCCCCCGAAATGGATCTCCGAGTGCTCTCCGAACGCCCATGGTGAAAGATGTCGAACCAGGTCATCATTGAGCACATTCAGGTAGGCATTGGGATCATATCCGTCATGGAATTTGACCCTGAAGTCTGACATAATGGTTTCATAATCGGGATTGCATGTGTCAACATACACATGCAGTGAATGCAAACTGCGCACATGTTGTTTGATTTCACTGAGCAGTTGCCGGCCCGCACGTGGTTTCAGCGGGTCAAAGCTGTCCTGGTTGCGAATGTCAGGGATCACGATCAGTGATACGAATCCAGGATTGATCTCAAAATAATCGGGTGTGCCGTCTTCCAGTATGTTTGAAGTATGGTTGAGGCATTTTACTTTGTAAACCGACGGAAACTTTTCCAACACGATTCGTTCATAATCCCATAAGTTAACAGCCCTGTTCTTATGCCGCAACCTTTCGCTGATCCGGGTAAAAAACATCTGATCTTCTTCTTTCGGGGCGCCACCAAAAGATGCATGAGGCTGACTGACTGCTTTGATAAGCGGCGGTTTTTCCAGGAATTTGCCGATGGTTCCTGCCTGAACAGCTTCTGCCGGGTGCAAAAGTTCATTTCCACGGTCTGTGAAAACCGCTTCAGCAACCTGTGCGTAAATGCCTGCAATCTCACATACAGACGAATGGGTCAGCCCTTGGGGCAATTGTGCTTTGATCCAGTGATAGCCTTTGTCAAGCAGGGTGTTGCTTGTATTGACACCGGCCGGAAGTTGGATCTTTACAATACCGGCTCGCAGAAAGTTATTTGTACTGTTTTGAGTGATAAATTGATTTTGCAGGGGTTGCCATTCGTTGTTCACCAGGGCAAACCATTCAATTTGACGGTTTCCGGTAAAGGTGGGTGCCAACGGATCTTCACTGCCTTCCACGGCCTGTATCAGCAGACTGACAGTATCCGACGGCCGGCCATTTTCCAGTCCGATATATAACTCCCCTTCACGCGCACAGGCAGGCAGAAGCCGAATATTCCGTTTTGCTCCCCCCTCAAGGAAATGCAACTGTTCTTTCAGAAAAACGTGTTGCTCATGCTGACCAAAGGGATGCTCATGAAATAACTGGATGACACGCTCCTTGTAATTT
>PWHO01000015.1 GCA_003555385.1 Bacteroidales bacterium | reverse complement strand
TTCAATATCATCGGAAGTACCTTTCTCTTCTTTATTATTTTGCATATTTTCTTGTTCGTTATTATCCTTTATCTCTTCTTCAACTTGATCTTGGATCGGTTGCTTTCGATTCTCATTTTTAGCATTTTCATATTGTTTTTCTACTTCAAAATCTATTTTCTCCTCTTGCCAAGTTTGCTTCTTCTCGTATCCTTTTTCTTTCTTTTGTTGCTCCTCTTTTTTCCTTAAATCTTTGATCTTCTCTTCCCTTGCTTTTTCTTGTTTTATTAATTTCAATCTATGACGCTCTTCTTCTTTTAATCTTTCAGCCTGTAATGCTTTTTCTTCTTTTTCAATTTTCTTCAATTTTTTAGTGCGCGCTGCACTTTTATTGATTATTGAAATAATGCCAGCTATGGATATGATTAAACCTAATAATACAATGATACGTAAGATAGTAAGGTGATCCCCCATTTGCTTCCTCCTCAACTTCACATAATTCTTTTCATAAAAACTAAACCTGCCCTAACCCCTCTTCAAAAGAACTCATAAATTTTCTCAAATTACGCTTCGCAATTTTCATGGCCTTTACGGATTCCTCCGCCCGTTTGATCTCTCTTTGAAGCTCTTTTTTCTCATCTTCTTGCGCCTCTTCCTTTCGATGCTTAAGTTCCGCAAGGCCCTTTTCTATGGCCATGATATCTTCTACATATTGCTCGTATACCGTGTCGGAATATAGCGTATCCTTTTCGTCATTTAAAAAGATCTCTCTAACGGATACCAATAGCTTTGCAGACTGCAGTATGGTGTTCTCTTTCCCTTTTAAACTAATGGTCGCTGCAGCCCCACCTACGCCGGCACCTACACCGCAACCAAGAATTCCACCACCACCGACGATTACCATAGCTCCTCCCATCATGCCTCCACCACCGGCGGCTACGGCACCGCCACCCAAATAAGCAAGACAGGCACTGGTTAATGCCGCTCCCTTAAGGCCCGCAAAATTAGAACCTACCAAAACCACGGCAATTTTTGGAGCCGCTACTCCGGCTGTAGCAATGGTTGCAATTGCAATGATCGATGCGATGAATAAATTTCTAATTACTGTCTTTTGTACTTCCTTCAGTTCCCGTATGGATTTATCATAGGTTTTTCGAAGCCTTTTGATATAGCCCTTTTCATAATAACTCCCGGTGAAAAAAGACTCTAAAAAGTCATCCCCAAAACCTTTTTTGTATCCGTTTATGGAATTTTGTAGCCCTTTGTACTTTCTGATTGGTATATTCTTTCCGTTTTTATCCTCTTCCATTCCCAGAGGATAATAGGGACTAAAGAGCATGGCTTCTAAAAGGACCAATCGAAACCAGACCTTCTCCGGTTGATTCTCCTCAACCTTTTGCATCAGTTCTTCTTTTCCGTACCAGTTCATCTCCACATCATCGATTTGTAAAAAGCTTGAAAACCCTTTAGAGATAAAGACTTTCCATTCGTCCAGCCACTGCTTCTTTAAATCCTTTATCTTTTCATTGTTGACGGTAAACTTGGTATTTTGAATATCCTGTAAGGTTTTATGGTATTCAAGATTATATAAAATCTTGGTTTGTTCCACGGTCAAGCCCATTTTTTCCATATTCATATCAGCACCGATCCTTTTATAGATATTGTCGTCCTTTTGCTCAAAGGCAAACCGTTGTATTTTTTCATACATTTTCTTTATTCTTTTAAGGTCTCCGGCTTTTAAGAACCATGCCACATCTTCACCGATGGCCACGGCAAAACGACCGACTCCGATGTAATTTACCGATACCCAGTATTTTTGCGTAATCAGTGCCTCCCCCACATCAATCGTGGTAAAAACCCCGGTAGCGATGGTAAGCATTCTTGCTATAGTGGGATTATTATGGGGTCGTACATTATTCCATTCGATCTCTTGTGCCTCTTTAAGGCTTCGAATATCCCTTTCTTTGATTTCTAGCCCCAAACGACGAATGAAATAAAAACTTCGAACCATGCATTCATTGGCAACAACCGGCACCCCTTGTCGTCCGATTTCGATGCCAAGTCCCATTTCCCCGCGAAGATCAAACCTCAACTCTCCATTTTTGATAATTCTTCCGGCTTCATCCCGTTTTGCAAGCAGGGTACCGTTATATAGTTTTGATAAAAACTTTGACAGGGAATGATCCCCCACATGGATCTCTTTAAAAAACGGAAGTGCGGACAGTTCTTTGATTAATGAAAGAAGCGGTCCCGGAATCCCTGTGCCCCCACTCTTTCCCACCGTACTGTTGGATCCCGCCATATCGCTTACCAGATGAAAGAACCATTTGAAGGTTCCGTAAAATATCTTTGTGGGTACGTCTTTTCCGATGAAGGCCGTGCTGTTATCCGTAACGTCTTTTATTAAAAAACTGCCATCAGTAGCTGTTCCGTAGGATTTATGCGTAAACTGGGTAAGAAGGGAAAACATCAGCCCTACAATGGTGGGATGATGGGCGAAGTCCCGTAGGTGATGTTGCAAGCCTCCCCCAAAGTCCGGAGTGTTTCCGTCACTGGGTATATGATAATGCTTTTCCAGGAAACCTACCGCTCCTTTCAAATCATCTTCTTTATAGCCCAGTAATTTTGCGGCTTTCATCACAAATCCGTCGACTTCATCACTTGCAATGTTTCGTCCCCGCTCCAGG
>PWHO01000169.1 GCA_003555385.1 Bacteroidales bacterium | reverse complement strand
GCCACTTTGAGCGTTTTGAGGAAGGAGACCTCCGTACCACCCTGACCGATGATCCGACAATCATTGATATCAGCAATGTGCCGGGGATGTATTACATCGGGATCGGAACCGACCCGGGCAATGTCATGAGCAGCAAATGGGGAAAATTTGATGCCAACATCAATGTGATTCGCCTGGCAGAGATGATTCTCACCCGTGCCGAGGCCAATTTCAGGAACGGTACTTCGGTTGGTGCAGCGCCGATCGCAGATATCAATGCCATCCGCGACAGGGCAGGCCTTGATGACCTTATCCTGCCCGATCTTGATTTGCAGGAAATCCGTGACGAAAGGTACCGCGAACTCTGCTTTGAAGGACACCAGCTGCATGATGTGCGGCGATTCCGGGAGAATGTGATTGTTCCTTCGGGCGATGATTCGGGAACTGTGCTGCCCTGGAATCATCCGCGTCTGGTGCTACCCATTCCCCAGCGGGAAATTGATGTAAACAGTAATCTGACCCAGAACCCGGGTTATTAATAACTGTTGAATTAACCTTGATGAGCCCCGGCCGGTTGAGGCCGGGGCTTTTTTTAAACTATCGCAAAAAGGTATAGCCTTTTCGGCCTCATATATTTACCTTTGCAGGAAGAAATTTTTTTCAGACCAAATAGTGCAGGCGAAAATGGAACAGGAACAATCCCAGCAGAAAGCTGTCCGAATAGGGATCAGTCATGGAGACGTGAATGGCATCAGCTATGAGATCATTATGAAGACCCTCAGTGATTCGCGCATACTCGACTTTTTTGTCCCCGTTGTATACGGATCATCCAAAGTGGCTTCCTATCACAAGAAGTTGCTGAATATTCATGACTTCAACTTCCATGTGGTGCGTTCGGCTGACCAGGCGGTACCCGGGAAGGCCAACCTGATCAATATTTTCCAGGAGGAGGTGAAAATTGACGTGGGTCAGAATACAGAAACCGCCGGAAAAGCAGCCCTGCAGTCGTTGGAGCATGCAGCCGATGACCTGGCCAAAGGCCATATCGATGCGCTGGTTACCGCTCCCATCAACAAACAAAATATCCAAAGTGAAGACTTTGCTTTCCCCGGCCATACGGAATATCTGACCAAGAAATTCGGGGCGGATGAGAGCCTGATGCTGATGGTCAGCAATGAAATCCGTATCGGGGTGATCACGGGCCATATTCCGCTGAGGGAAGTCCCTGCCAAAATCAGCCACGAACGGATAGTAAGCAAGGTACGTGTGCTGAACAACTCCCTGAAAAAGGATTTCGGGATTAATAAACCAAAAATTGCCATCCTGGGGCTGAACCCCCATGCAGGCGACAAAGGGGTCATTGGCATTGAAGAAGAGGAATCCTGCATCCCTGCCATTCAGCAGGTTTTTGATGAAGGCATCCTTGCATTTGGCCCTTATCCGGCAGATGGGTTTTTCGGATCGGCTTCGTTCAATCATTTTGACGGAATTCTGGCCATGTACCACGACCAGGGGCTGATCCCGTTCAAGACCCTGGCATTTAAGAGCGGGGTGAATTTTACGGCAGGATTGCCGGTTGTCCGGACCTCACCGGCCCATGGCACTGCATTTGACGTGGCCGGAAAGAATCTGGCGGCCCCGGATGCCTTCCGTGAATCGGTTTACCTGGCCATCGACATTGTGAGAAACAGGAAGATGTACGAGGAGATCACCCAAAATCCGCTTCGTTCCGGGAACGAATATGACAATAACAATGATCAGGACTGAAGGCTTTAGCAGGGCCTGATCAGCAGAAAAAATCTGTGGTAATGGCAATGGTTGCCGGTTATTCTGTGGAAAGGATCGCAGCTGTGCTCAACGGACACTGCGACTGCCCGTTTGCTGCCCATTACACCGTACGTTTTCTGCTTACTGACAGCCGGCAGCTGCTTTCACCGAAAGAAACCCTTTTCTTTGCGCTTCGCACCAGGCAAAACGACGGTCACCATTACATCGGTGAATTGTTAAAAAAAGGGGTGCGTTGTTTTGTGGTGGAAGAATTTCCCGATCAACTATCTCGTGAATTTCCCGATGCCTGTTTCATTACGGTGCCCAAGCCCCTGGATGCCTTGCAACGGCTGGCTGCTTTTCACAGGAGCAGTTGCCGGGTGCCCATTTTGGCCATCACCGGGAGCAACGGCAAAACGGTGGTGAAAGAATGGATCTGTCAGTTGCTTGGCGGAGAGCGTTTCATTGCCAGAAATCCCAAAAGTTACAATTCACAGATTGGTGTGCCACTGTCGGTGTGGCTGATGACCAACCAGCACGAACTGGGAGTGTTTGAAGCAGGGATATCCCAAAAGGGGGAGATGGAGCGGTTGCAGAAAATTTTGTCTCCTGAAACCGGCATTTTTACCAATATTGGACCGGCCCACGATGAAGGTTTTGCTTCCAGACAGGAAAAAATCAGGGAAAAGCTGGCTTTGTTCAGTGAAGCCGGTACATTGATCTATTGTGCAGACCATGACCCCATTCAACGGGAAGTTGGTATATGGCAACGGATGCATCCGGATGTGCAATTATTTACCTGGGGTTATGACCCTGAGGCTGACCTGCGGATTGTTCACCTGGAAAAGGAAGAGGGGCAATGCCTTGTTTCTTTGAGTTGCCGCGGAAGCCGGATGATGGTCAAGATCCCTTTCAGCGATGATGCATCG
>PWHO01000079.1 GCA_003555385.1 Bacteroidales bacterium | reverse complement strand
TTTTCTCGGTTTGCAGCACTATTGGACTGTTCAACAGGGAGTGCAGGAACAGGTCATCCATTTGTGCAATGGTGGATTTTCCCGAACCATCAGGCTCCGCAATTACGATGGATGCGCTTTCAAGAAGCTGGGTCTCACTTCCGTTAAACCGCCTAAGCCTTATCTCAAGTTCTTCTACCCTGATTTCTTTGATCTTGTCCCCGTAATCACCAATGACATCAGAACTCGCAGACAGGTCAACCACATCAGAGCTTGAGAACGAAGTCTCATTTGTATTAACCGCAAATTCGTGCTCGAAAGAAAATGTTTCCTCCACATCTAACAGGTCTTCGCAACTGACCAGGCAGGCCATTGCCAGGCCGGCCAAACTGATGATCAACAAATATTTCTTCATCGTGCTGTTTTTGTTGGTTAATGATTGGGATCCATGCAATTCTCCGTTGGCAAGTTAGAAAAAAATGCATTGCGCCCCTCCCCGGAGGCGGTGTTTTTTTAGCTGAAAGAAAATAAACGCCGGGCTCCTGCAGTATCTTTCCGGAAAACATTAACAGAACCTGCTTTTCAAACAGGAGCCCTGAAAACTGCGCATAATTTTGTATATTGTGATAGTAAACAATTAAAACAATGCATTATGATAAAAGGAAAGGTACTTTTGGGATTACTGGCCGGGTTTACTGCCGGAACAATGCTGGGCGCGCTGTTTGCCGCAAAGGCAGGCAAGGATGAGGACACGGAAAAAAAGAAAAAATCCGGTTCCTCAAAAAAAGATAAGGATGAAGTCATCGTGTCATACTAACTTTGCGGTTCTTTGAGCCAAACTGTTATTCCAATGCCAAAATTACGACTGATTTATATCCTTTTGGTTACTGCTTTCGTAATGGCCGGCTGTCAGTCAGCCGGCCCGGAAAGCGGAAAGCCCGTTGTTTCTGTCAGCATTCAGCCACTGAAGTATTTTGTGGACAGGCTAAGCGGCGAAATGCTTGAAGTAAATGTGATGGTTCCTTCCGGGGCCAGCCATGCCACCTATTCACCCACCACCGGACAGTTGCAAAAGTTGTCTGATTCCGGTATTTATTTCCGCATCGGACACCTGGGGTATGAGGAAGCCTTCCTGCACAGGCTGACTGAGCTGAGCCCCGGCATGCAGGTTCTCAACCTTTCAGCAGAAGTGGAACTGATTCGCGGAGAACCTTTAGATCATGGCGATCACGTGCACGAAGGGGGGATAGACCCGCACATCTGGATGTCTCCCGCTGTGATGCGCAACCTGCTGCCCGCCATGCGTGATGCTATTATGGATGAATACCCGGAACTTGAGGAAACAGTGAGAGCCAATTACCACAACCTGTATTCACAAATCAGCGAGCTCCACAACCAATGGGAGGCATTATCCGGACAATTGACTCATAATAGCTTCATGATCTTTCATCCGGCCCTCACCTACCTGGCACGCGACTACGGCTTTACCCAGATTCCGGTGGAAAGAGACGGAAAAGAGCCATCCCCGGCCACACTCAGACGTATTATCGACATTGCCGGAACCAGGAATATTCCGGTGATCTTTATCCAACAGGAGTTTGATGTCCGCAGTGCACAATTAATCAGTGAAGAGTCAGGTGCAGAACTTGTTCAGATCAACCCCCTTGCCTATAACTGGCAGGATGAAATGGAGCAGCTTCTTGAGGTCTTTAAAAATCACTTGCAGTGAAAGAGCCCCTGTTAATCCTGGACAATATTCGTACCGGGTACAATTCGGATCCTGTACTCAGGGAGGTCAGTCTGGAGATCTATCCCCTTGACTTTATCGGGATAATCGGGCCAAACGGGGGTGGAAAAACAACCCTGATAAAGGTCATCCTGGGATTGCTTCCCTTGTTTTCGGGACACATTCATTTCCCTTCCGGTAAACCCAAAACCGGTTACCTGCCCCAGGTCTCCCAGATCGACAGGAGCTTTCCGATAACGGTCAAAGAGGTGATTAGCTCCGGGGTTGGAACTTCCGGTAAATTGCTCCCTTTCCTGTCATCCAACAAAAAAGAAAAGGTAAGGAAAATGATGGATGAAGCAGGACTTGGCGGTCTGTCTTCCAGGCCTATCGGAGAACTCAGCGGCGGGCAACTCCAAAAAACATTTCTGTGCCGGGCACTGATCGACGAGCCCGACCTGCTCATACTGGATGAACCCAACACCCATGTAGACAAGCACTTTGAACAGGAACTGCACGAGTGGCTGAAAGAACTGAATAAAAAAATGACCATTTTACTGGTGTCACATGATATCGGCACCATATCCCCCATGGTCAAAACAATCGCCTGCGTCAACCGGACGCTGCATTATCATCCCTCCAACCAGCTTTCGGAAGAAGTGCTGAAAGTGTATAACTGTCCCGTAGATGTAATTGCCCACGGCCCCGTTCCGCACCGGGTTCTCAAATCACATGGCCATGAGTGAACTGCTGACAATCCTGGATTATCAGTTTTTTCGTCATGCACTGGCTGCGGCCGTGCTCACTTCGTTACTGGCAGCCATGGTGGGCACCTATATCGTATCGCGTAAAATTGTTTTTATCGGAGGGGGAATCACCCATGCCTCTTTCGGGGGGATCGGGCTGGCTTATTACATGGGTCTGAATCCATTTATGGGTGCAGCTGTATTCGGAATCATGACAGCCCTGGGCATTGAATGGGTCTCTGGCAAGGGAAATATCCGGGAAGACAGTGCCATCGCAATCCTGTGGTCACTGGGAATGGCCCTGGGTATTATTTTTGTATTCATGACACCGGGCTATGCACCCAACCTGATGAGTTTCCTGTTCGGGAGCATTCTTTCTGTAGGAAAAACAGATCTTTACACCCTGGCAGGGTTTTTCCTGCTGACCCTCTTTGTGTTTGTGGTGTTCTTCCGGCCTATCCTCTATACGGCTTTTGATCCTGAATTTGCCAAGGTCAAAGGCATACCGGTGCGCACTTACCGCTACCTGATGTCTGTAATCATGGCCCTGGCCATCGTCCTCAGTATCCGAACCGTGGGGATCATCCTCGTACTGAGCATATTTACCATTCCGCAAATAACCGCCATGCTTTTTACCCGTAATTTTGCGCTCATCATACCCCTGGCTGCTTTATGGGGGGTCACAGGCTCGGTGGCAGGACTGTTTGCTGCTTACTACATGAACATCCCGTCGGGGGCCTCCATTATTTTTTTTCTGACCATCCAGCTGATCCTGGTCAAATTGATTGTTACCCTGCACCGGCAGGTACAAAGACGTTCCGGTTGAACCATTCTGCCTGAAAGCTGTTAAGCTGACAAGCAGAATAAATTGTGTCATTAAAACTTCATCCTATGCGTGCCCTGCTAACTTCAATGTTACTGATGATTCCTGGTTTTATTTACGCCCAGCGGCCCACCCACATTCCCGAGCCTTCCGGGCCCTTCAATGTATTTCAATCTGTCGAAAATATCATTTTTTACATTGTACTGCCCATCATCATTATCGTCCTTTACATCATTTGGAGAAGGAGGATTACGAAAGAAAAAAGAAACTGAAACACATAAGGAACAATAACCATAAATCCATCAACATGCAACATATCGTTACAATAGAGCGCATTGAGAAATTAAATCACGATACTTTACGCATCGTGACAGATAAGCCGAAAAAGTATGATTTCAATCCCGGACAGGCAACCGAAATGGCCGTCAACAAACCGGGCTGGGAGAACGAAAAAAGACCCTTTACCTTCACTTCACTCCCGGAAGACCCCATGCTGGAGTTTATCATCAAGATCTACCCCTCGCACGATGGCACCACCGATAAACTGCTGGAGCTCAAAGGAGGTGATGAAGTGATCCTTCATTATATTTTCGGCAGCATTTACTATCGGGGGCCGGGGCTTTTTATTGCAGGAGGGGCAGGCATTACGCCCTTCATTGCCATTCTCCGGAAACTGAATAAGAACAACAACGACCAGGGCAGGAACAAGCTGGTGTATGCCAATAAAACCAGTAAGGATATCATTCTCAAAGATGAACTGGAAGTATTATTGAATAATCGCGTAACCCATATTCTGTCGGAGGAGGAGTCGCCGGATCACCCCCACGGTTTGATCACCAAAGATTTCCTGAAGGATCAAATGGAGGGGGGCGAAGAGTTCTTCTACGTCTGTGGTCCGCCCCCGATGATGGAAGCCGTTGTAAAACATCTTAAAGACCTGGGAATCCCGGAAAAGAAAATCGTCCAGGAAGGATGGTAATGCATTGTTATCAGGATGGCAAGCTTCCAGCAGTCCAAACCCGAAACTGATTCACAAATGGATCCCCTGATTTCCCCGGAAGATCTTTCGCATTTAAAACATGACAGGTCAGGAGTCATTGTAGATGCCCGTTCCGGCCAGGATGCCAGGGAACGCTACGGACGTGGTCACCTGGATGGGGCACTTCATGTCCACCTGGAAGAGGAATTATCCGACATTCAGGAAGACCTCCGGATCGGAGGCCGCCACCCCCTGCCTCCTCCGGAACGTTTTGGCAGCTTGCTGGGCAAACTGGGTATTGAGGCCGCCACCCATGTGGTGGTCTATGATGATCAGTCGGGGGCCAGCGCAGCAGCCCGCTTCTGGTGGATGCTCCGGGCCGCAGGCCATGAAAGGGTACAGGTGCTGGACGGTGGGTTCCGGGCAGCCCTCACCACCGGATTTCCGGAAAGTACTGAAACACCAGTTCCCCGCGCAAAACCACCTTACCCCGTAACGTCCTGGCAATTACCCACTCTCAGCATGGAGGAGGTAGCCGATTACGTCAAAGACCCGCGCTATGTGTTGATCGATGTCAGGGATGAAAGCCGCTACAAAGGAATTGAAGAACCCATAGACACCATTGCCGGTCACATTCCCGGCGCCATCAACTTGCCGTACGCACACAACCTGGGTCCTGAGGGTTTTTTTCTGCCCGCAGAAGAACTTCGCAGGATGTATCAGCCGGTCATTGCCGGGCGGCCTGCATCACGGATAATTTTCCACTGCGGTTCCGGGGTCACCGCCTGCCATACCCTTTTAGCCTTTGCCCATGCAGGAATGGAGATTCCTGCCATTTACACCGGTTCATGGAGTGAGTGGTCCCGGAACGGCAAACCACTTGCCAGAGAAAAAACATAAACATTCCATTTCAAGGCCCACGGTCTCGCTCAGATTGACCTTACAGCAAAAATGTTTATTCTGTCCTCAGGCTGTCGATGGGATTTGCGCGGGCAGCGCAAAAGGCCTGGTACAGCATAGCCATACATCCGATAATCCCGGCAAACAAAACAGCAAGGGCAAAAACCCACCAATGCTCAACAAGGTTAATGCGGAAAGCAAAATTCTGCAGCCAACGGTCCACAACCCACCAGGAAACCGGAATGGCGATGAGGGCTCCCAAAACCAGCCATCTCGAAAGTTCAGCCATCAGACCTGTCACAATTCCGGAGACGGGTGCCCCGAAAGTCTTCCGGATGCCGATCTCCTTCACTTTCTGCGCTACGGTAAAAGAGGTAAGTGCATACAATCCCATGAAAGAAATAACAATGGCCAGTATGGCGGCGACGGTGATGAGGCTGCTGATACGCTCCTCCTGGTTGTACATCTCCCCGAATAACTCATCCACAAAAAAGTAATCAAACACATAATTGGGGTCGGCTGTTTCAAGCACATTCCGCACATGATCCATTACCCCGTTGATTTGCGATGAACTGAATCTTATACTGATCTGGTTGTAGTTGGATGAATACATGGAAAAAGCCAGCGGATCGACCTCATGATGCAACGAACGGAAATTAAAGTCGGCAACCACCCCGATGATCCTTCCCGGTTGCTGCCAGACATTGATCTCCTCCCCGACAGGTTCATCAAGCCCCAATTCCCTGGCAGCCTTTTGGTTGATCACAAAAGAAGCCGTATCGGTGAGCATTTCCGGGTTAAAATCGCGGCCTTCGACGAGCTGCAACCCGAAAGTCTCCAGGTAGTCATGCTGGATCCGGTTTTCATGGATCATGATGGCGGTCGACGGATCCTGACCTTTTCGATAAGCATTCTGGACTGAACGGCTCTGGCCCGGAACACTTTGTGAAGCGGTTACCCTCAAAATACCCGGATGCTGAAACAGTTCAGCCTTGATCCCGTCGTAGCTGTTATGCAGCGTTCTGGTCAGACCGCGGACTGTCAGCACATGCTCACGGTCAAACCCAAGTTCGCGGTATTTCATATGACTGACCTGTTGTTGCACCAGCAGCAGACAGGCAACCAGGAATATGGAGATGGCAAACTGAAGGCCTACCAACACCTTTCTCAGGGCATGCGGTTTTCCCCTGCCACGATATTCTCCTTTCAGCACTGCGGCCGGCTGATAGCGGGACAGGTAGAAAGCCGGATACATCCCGGCAAGAATGCCGACAACAATGACAAACGCAATAATTCCCAACAATGCCAGGGGCTCTTCCCAGTATAACAGGCGAAACTGATCTCCGAGCATCTGCGAAAAGGGCCCGATAAACAACTCATTGAGCAAAAGGGCAAACACAAAAGCAAGCAGTGAGACAATCACAGCCTCACCCACAAACTGTCTGATCAGGTCGGGCTTACCTGCCCCGATTACCTTTCTTAGGCCAATTTCACGTGCGCGCTTTTCCGACTGGGCCGTCATCAGGTTTACAAAATTGAACACGGCGATCAGCAACACAAACAAGGTTAAAAAGGAAAAAACATATACATTCCGGATGTCTCCGGTCTCGCCCCCGGTTGCCATGGTAAAACGGGAATGCAGATACACTTTTTCAAGGGGCTGCAGATCATGCGACATATTGAGCCCCATGGGTCCGAACAGTTCATTGACAAAATCATCCGCCACCGTAAGCACTTTGGGGGTAAAGTCGCCCGGATCGCTCCCTGACCGGAACCGAAGATAGGTAGGAAAAGACAGCCCCTGCTCCTGAACAATGTTATAGTCAGGACGGATTTGAGAGGATATGGAGGCAACAATATCGTAACGTAGATGGGAATTAAGCGGCATATCCTCCATGACCCCTGTGATCCTGTACTCCTGCTCTGAAACTGCAATGGTCCGGTCGACCACATCTGTTGTGCCAAAAAACTTTTTCGCTGCGGAAACAGATAATACCACAGAAAAAGGATCATCCAATGAAGAATCCGGGGTGCCTGCGATCAGGGGAAAAGAAAACAAACGGAAAAAGTCAGGATCTGTCCAGACCACTGTTTCTGTAGCAAACCGCACCCCGTCAATGTGTATTTCCTGTCCGGATCTTGGAAAAACGCGGACCACATATTCCACCTCAGGAACCTGATCATCCAGCAGTTCCGCCACAAGGCCGGCGGTCAGCGGACCGGAAAGGCGCTGCCCGTCTGCCATGGATCCATCGATGGTCAATCGGTAAATGTATTCACTCTGGTCATGGAACTTGTCATAACTGAGCTGATGGGCCACAAAGATCATGAGCATCAGGGAAATCGAAAAGCCAAGCCCGAGCCCGATGATATTAATGGATGTATACGCCTTGTTCCTGAGCAGGATCCGCCAGGCAATTTTCAGATAACTGAAGAGCATTGGGTGCGAGTTCTTTTACCGGTTAATAAGCAGAGGTCGCTCTAATTCCATGCCACTAAACAAAAATAACTATAAACGAGTTAAGTACATCTTCAGCAAATACAATAACGAAGTTTTGTTCGTTCACATACGGACACCCCATGTATAAAAACGTACACCCATCCGGCTTTCGGAACCGGCAACGTAATGAAACCGGCAATGTGCAGCCTTATTGTTTTTTTACCATCCGATGAAAGAGGTATTTTTCCAGTTCTACAAGGAGGAATACAAGCACTCCCCCCGCCAGTGAATATAACCACAAACTACCCCCGATGGGCGAAGTATCAAAAATAGTATGCATAAAAGGCAGGTAGACAAACAACGCCTGTAAGATCACCAGGGCACCGACGGCATAAAACACATAGCTGTTTTCAAAAAACCCTTTTCCAATGGCCGGGGCCTTTATCTTCCGGCAGTTAAACAGGTAGAAAAGCTGACCCGCCACCAGGGTGTTCACCGCCACTGTGCGGGCCACATCCTCACCGGCACCCAATGTATGATGCATGTAACTAAAGATTCCCAGTGTCATCCCCCCGATCAGTACTGAAACGAACCCAATCCGCCAGATAAACATTTTTCCGAGAATGGGCTCATCGGGTGACCTGGGAGGCCTCTCCATTACCCCCTTTTCCATGGGTTCAAATGCCAGGGCCAGGGCCAGTGTAACCGCAGTTACCATATTCACCCAAAGCACCTGCAGGGGCGTAATGGGAATGATGACCCCCAGCAGGATGGCCGACATCAGGGCCAGCATTTCCGCCCCATTGGTGGGCAAAATAAACAGCAAAGATTTGCGGATATTGTCATATACCGTTCGTCCCTCTTCAACGGCACTCACAATGGAGGCAAAGTTGTCGTCGGCCAGCACCATTTCAGATGCATCCTTGGAAACCTCGGTGCCTTTAATGCCCATGGCAATGCCGATATTGGCCTTTTTCAGGGCAGGAGCGTCATTCACCCCGTCGCCCGTCATGGCACAAAGGCTGTTGTTGGCCTGTATGGCTTTCACCAGGCGTAATTTGTGTTCAGGAGATGTGCGGGCATACACATCGTATTCACTCACAAATTTGCGGAGGTCCTCATCACTTGCTTTTTCAAGTTCTTTTCCCGATATGGACTTTTCACCATCTCCGATGCCGATCTCTTTACCAATGGACCGGGCCGTAGCCGCATGATCACCGGTGATCATTTTAACGGTAATCCCGGCGTCACGGCATTCTTTAATGGCATCAATTACCTCTTTCCTTGGCGGGTCAATGATGGCAATCACCCCAAGAAATATTTTCTTGTGTTCGATTTCATCCTTGTCGAGCTCCTGCCTGTTGCTGTCCGTTTCATTGAAGGCAACTCCCAGCAGGCGTTGACCCTCTCCGGCGGCTTCCTCCATTTTTTCTTCCCAGAAATTCGGGTCAATATCTTTCGCCCCCTCTCCGGTATACTGTTTGGTACACAGATCCATCACTCGTTCCGGAGCCCCCGTTACAAAAATAAAACGCTTGTCATCCACCTTGTTGAGGGTAGCCATGTATTTATGATCTGATTCAAAAGGGATGCTGTCAATGCGTTCAGGCTTGAAGTCTTCCAGCCCTGCCTTGTAGGCGGCAACCAGCAAAGCTCCTTCAGTGGGCGCACCAGTCAGCTTCCAGGATCCATCCTCTTCTTTGTTGACCTCTGCATTGTTGCAAACCCTCGCGGCCTGAAGCAATTGCCACAAAACCTTATCTTTTTCCGGATCAACGGTTTTGTCATTCAGCAGAATGTCACCCTCCGGCTTGTAACCCGTTCCCTTAATCGTATAGGTGTGTTCAGCCGTAATGACCTGTTTGGCAGTCATCTCGTTACGGGTCAGGGTACCCGTTTTGTCTGAACAGATCACATCCACCGCTCCCAGTGTTTCCACAGAAGGCAAACGACGAATAATCGCATTTCTGACGGCCATCCTTTGCACACCAATGGCCAGGGTAATGGTCATGATGGCCGGAAGACCTTCCGGAATGGACGCCACAATGAGGGCAATGACTGCCATGAGCAGTTCATATACCTCGTATTCCGCAAAGAGATATCCATACAAAAAGAACAGGGCAGTGATCCCGATAATGGCCAGCGACAGATACTTCCCAAACCTGTCAATTTTTTTCAGCAAGGGGGTGGTGATCTCTTCCACTTCCGACATCATCCTGTTAATTTTGCCTATTTCGGTCTCCTCGCCGGTTCCCGCGACCACCCCTGTGGCTTTGCCATAGGTAACCACCGTTCCGGAAAACACCATGGAAAACTGGTCTCCCACAATGGCATCTTTCTCCACGGCTTCCGTACTTTTTTCCACGGCCAATGACTCCCCGGTCAAGGGCGATTCTTCCACCCGCAAGTCTTTGGACTTCAATAGCCGCATATCGGCGGGCACCTTATCTCCCGCTTTCACCATCACCAAATCTCCGGGAACCAGATCCACGGCATCAATGGTCTTTTTCTGCCCGCCGCGCAATACAGTGGCCTCCAGGGAGAGCATCTGCTGAATACTCTCCAGGGCACTCTCGGCCTTCCCCTCCTGGATAAACCCGATTACCGCATTGATCAGTACCACGGCCAGGATCACCCAGGTATCCACCCAGTGATCCATCAGGGCGGTGATCACGGCAGCACCTATCAGGACGTAGATCAGCACATTGGTAAACTGAGCCAGCAATCGCTGCCACCAGGTCCGTTTCCTTTTTTTGGGCATCTCATTCGGGCCGTAAGTCTCCAGCCGCTTCTCCGCCTCCTTTTCGTCAAGGCCTTTCTCCCCGTCCGTTTCAAGTGATTGAACAACTTCTTCCGCTGCCATAGCGTGCCACCGGGTTTTTTCTGACTTCCCTTCATTTTTTCCTGAACCGGGACCATTTCCGTTTTTCATATCCTGTGTGTTTATTACTACCATTGACATAGCAATAACTACACAAATATACCAAAATCACCCTGAACATTTGCTGCAGCGCTCCCTGCATCTGTTTTTGCCTTTACACCGGGAGGATTATCTGCCAAAAAATTGCATTTTAAAAAATTATGGCTACTTTTGCCGCAGATACATCCTTCTCAAAAAAGGGTTTATTTATAAGGAAGGGCTGAGAGAACAGGCTCAGTGACGCCCTAGCAACCGGTCTGATGACAAAGGTGCTAAAACCTGCCCGAACGGGAGTTATAAATTAAAACCATTACGATGCACACCACACATCCATTCTTGTGGCCCCTTTGGCCAAACCATTCTGACCTGATCCATTCGATCATTGCCCACAGGTTTTCTTTCCTTTGTCACATCATGCATGGCTCTGTTTACTGTATGCGCGTATAGCGCATATTCAACTCTTTCCTGATAACAGCCTGTCTGACCCGCACGGGAAAAGGCAATGGCCGCCGGGAAACATTTACCCGGCAGGCGAACAAACTTTCAATTCATTAGTTAACAATCAAAATACCCGGACATGACCAATAAACCTTATCATTTTGACACCTTGCAACTCCATTCAGGATATCGGCCGGATGAAAAAAACAGCGCAAGGGCCACCCCCATTTACATGACCACCGCTTACCAGTTCCATGACAGTGACCATGCCGGAAGGCTATTTAACCTGGAGGAGAACGGTCACATATACAGCCGGATCAATAACCCAACCAACGACATGCTCGAAGAGCGGATTTGTGCCATGGAAGGCGGAGCAGCCTCACTGGCTCTTTCTTCGGGACATGCCGCACAACTTATCGCACTGGTAAGCATTCTTTCACCCGGCGATTCTGTTGTATCCTCTCCTTATCTGTATGGTGGCACCTATAACCAGTTCAGGCACAGCATGGATAACTTCGGAATCTCCGTAAGGTTTGCCCCTGGCGACAAACCTGAGGACATGGAGGCGCTGATCGACGGCACAACTAAAGCACTGTATGTGGAAACAATCGGAAATCCTGGCTTTTCTGTGCCGGACTTCAACGGATTGTCATTGTTGAGCAAAAAACACCGGATCCCCCTGATCGTGGACAATACTTTCGGCGGGGCAGGATTCCTCTGCCGGCCCGCCAGCCACGGAGCGGCCATCGTGGTGCAGTCAGCCACCAAGTGGATAGGAGGTCACGGCCAGGCCATGGGAGGCATAATCACTGACAGTGGGCGGTTTAACTGGGATAATGGGTTATTCCCTAAACTCAGCGCCCCCTCCCCCAGTTACCACGGGATGTGTTTCACTGAAAAATTCGGAGAACTGGCATTCATCGCAAAAGCCCGGGCAGAATACCTTAGAGATCTGGGACCCTGCCTCAGCCCTTTCAATGCATTTTTGTTACTGAACGGAACAGAAACCCTTTCACTGCGAATGCAGAAACAATGTGACAATGCCCTGCGGATTGCCCGCTGGCTTCAGGAGCACCCGCTAATAAAAGCAGTAAATTACCCGGGGCTTCCTGATCACCCATCCCATGAAAATGCAAAGAAGTACCTTCAAAATGGTTTTGGAGGTGTGCTTTCTTTTGAGATCAAAGGAAGTTTGCAGCAAACGGCCCGGGTGGTAGACAACCTGAAGCTGATCAGCCATGTGGCCAACGTGGGAGACAACAAAACACTGATCATTC
>PWHO01000234.1 GCA_003555385.1 Bacteroidales bacterium | reverse complement strand
TGGTGACGGCGGACATTGAACCTGCTTCCGGCCGTGTGTCTTTCTTCGTAAAACACGTCAAAAGGACGCATTTCTTTTTCATCATGCCAGATGCCAAACAGGCTGATGTCTGCCGACAGCGCTTTATGAAACTGCCGGGAAGCGGTGATGCCTCCGAGCAAACGCTGCGAATCTTCGTAACCTTCCGTTTTAAGCCAGTTTCCCGCTGCGGATTGGGGGGAATTCATATAGGTTAAGCTGTCAATGGAACTGGGGATGTGGGATTTCAGGTTCACATAGGCCAGGAGTAAGGTTAAATGGGTGTCATCTCCTGGCAGAAGCTGTGATACAGAAGTAATGGCATCGCGCTGAAACTGATTGTTTTCGCGATATCCGTCACTTTGGGTATGAGAGTACACCAGGCTGGTGGCTGCATTTGAACCGGAAAGGTCTGCTGTTATACTGTTTCTGAGTAATCCGAATGCACCGGCCCGGAATGCATTGCTGACCCCGTTTTGTCTGGCCTGTGGTTGCCTGGCCCTGATGGCAATGGTGCCACCCAGGCCTGCCCCGTAAACACTGGTTGCTGGTCCTTTGATCACCTCCACACTTTGTATGACTGCCGGATCAATATCTTGTATAAAAGTGACTCCCGAAGTATTGGTCAACGGAATGTTGTTGAAATAGCCCCTTATTTTTCCGGTAGCGTACGGGACCCTGGCTCCGATCCCCCTGATGGTGACCCTATTGGTGTTGGTGGCGCCCTGGTGGGCGAATACACCTGGTGCATGATCCAGCAAAGGCAATATATTGAAGGCGGGCTTATCTCTTTCAATAAGGGTCCTCCCTATTGAGGTAAGGGAACCGGGAACCTCCAGGAGTTTTTGTGTGCGGTTGAATGCCGTCACCACTGTTTCCTCCAGTTCAATAAGCAGTGTGTCAGCATTGAGGGTGTCTGAGGGGTGAGTCACAGAAAGCAGGGTGTCGTTGCGGACTTCATGTTGTGCCCGGGAATACAGAGGAGTGCCTGCCTGAAGCTGACACGATGCAGGCAGGAACAGGGAAATTACCAGAAATAATTTATAATGGCTCATTACATGGGAAAAACAGTCTCAGAAACTGTTTGGTTCAATTAAGTTTATTTCCTGGGGGCATGCAGGAGCCAGATTCTTTGATGTTGGGCTGACCGATTGTGTGAGCATATGGGACTGACAGGAAGAATCGGAAGGGGCCGGATGCGAAGGGAATTTTAACCCGGTGCACTTATAGGCTAAAAAGAAGAGCAGCGTGTGCATTTGGTGCTTTCGGGCATCACCAGAAGGCGCCCGACGGGAATGATGCTGCCGCAACGAGTGCATTTACCGAATGATGGTTTATCTACCTGATCCAGTGCGTGTTGCAAGCCATGCAGTTTGGCCCTGGCTTGTCGCAGACTGGCTTCATTGACGCTTTTATTGTTGATGGCATCCATCCTGGAAACACGGCCGATGGCCACATCGGGAGCAATTGGTTTGGTGAGCTCCTCCAGTTCTTTAACTTTTCCTTCAAGTTCGGATATTTTACTGTTGATCAGTTCCCTGATCTTATTTTTGTCCAGTTTGTCTTCCATGGCATTTCCCGCTTATTGATCCGGCTGTTGTTTCCTGCACAAATGTAACGGAAAACATCTACTTTTGTGCAAATTTCCGGACAGTAGCTTATGCCGGACGCATTTAATCAGGAAATTTTTTATGCATAAAAACAGGGCCAGGGTTACCGTTGTGTTGCCCTTTTACCAGGTGGGGAAGGAGCTGTATGCTGCCATTGAGAGCCTGGTGCAGCAGTCCTTTTCTGACTGGAAGTTGTTGCTGGTCAGTAATAACGGCAGTTCGGAGGGTAAGGAGATTGCAAGCCGCTGGTCGGCCTCAGATTCACGCATAGAAATGCTGGAGGAGCCGGTCCAGGGTATTGCGTATGCTCTGAATGCAGGGTTGCAGCTGGTTGATACGGATTATGTGGCCCGTATGGATGCAGATGACTATGCGATGCCCGGGAGGTTGCAATTACAGGCAGACTTTCTGGATGCGCACCCTGACATAGATGTGGTTTCTTCCCAAACCACTTACGATTCCGGTATCGCAGGCAGCCATGGGTACAAATTATTTGTAGACTGGCAAAACAGTATCATTACCCCGGAGGAACATGCGTTGGAGCGCTTTGTGGAAGCCCCCCTTGCCCATCCCACAGTGATGTTCAGAAAATCACTGATTGACCGCTTTGGTCTTTACTCTACCCGCAATGTACCTGAAGATTATGAGTTGTGGCTGCGATGGATGGATCAGCAGATTCGTTTTTACAAGTTGCCTGAGCCACTGCTGGTATGGACTGACCATGAATCAAGACTTTCCAGGACCCACGAGAACTACTCCCGGGAGGCTTTCTACAGGATAAAATGTGAATATCTTGCCAGGTGGATCAAGCAGAATGTGCCGGCAGAGAAAAAAATCATTGTTTGCGGAAGCAGTCGCATTGGACGAAAACGGGCTGCTTTACTGGAAGAGCTTGGTGTGGACATCCATGGCTTTACCGATGTGAAAAAACGCCCCAACAGGCAGGTGAGGTTTTACCGTACTTCAGAGCTGACTGACCCGGCTCCCTGGTTCCTTGTGAACTTTATTGCCAGGCGAGGTGTGGGGCAGGCGATCCGGGAGCATTTTACGGCCCTGGGCTTCCGGGAGGG
>PWHO01000329.1 GCA_003555385.1 Bacteroidales bacterium | reverse complement strand
GTTATCCTGCACAAAACGCATTGTTTCCGTCTGGTTCATCGGTATTGTATTTTTGTGTGTGCTATTTCGCTGAAATGGAGTGCAAATTTAGGGAATTATTTGGAACTATAATAGCGGAAAGTGATTTTATTTTCAGATCAATGGAAAAAACTGAAACACTTCTGCCAAAAAGGTTTAACCATCCAGCAAGCCGGGTCTGCGTTCCCTGGTCCGCTCCATCGCTTTTTCATGCCGCCATTCCGCGATCTTCCGGTCATGGCCTGATAACAGTATGTCCGGCACCTGCCAGCCCTTATAATCGGCCGGACGGGTATAAACCGGGGGCGACAGCAGGTCATCCTGAAATGAATCAGACAAGGCAGAGGTTTCATCACCCAGCACACCGGGAATCAGCCGCACCACCGCATCAGTCAGGGCAGCAGCCGGAAGCTCCCCTCCCGACAACACATAATCTCCCACAGAAATCTCCCGGGTGATCATGTGTTCCCGAATGCGCTCATCGATTCCTTTGTAGTGGCCACAGAGCAGGATCAGGTTATTATGTGTGGATAATTTATTTGCCATAGGCTGATCCAGCTTTTCTCCGTCGGGTGTCATGAAAACAACCTCATCATAGTCCCTTTCCGCCTTCAAGAAGGCAATGCAGCGCTCGATGGGTTCAATCATCATCACCATTCCCGCTCCTCCGCCGAAAGGATAATCATCTACCCTCCGGTGCTTGTCAGTTGAATAATCACGAATATCATGCAAGTGGATCTCCACCAGCTTTTTCTCCATCGCCCTCTTGATAATGGAGTGAGAAAAGGGACCGGCAAACATCCCCGGAAATATGGTCAGGATATCAATGCGCATCATTGTTTTTTTTTGCAAAAGTACAGCTTTCCGCTGACTCATGCTCACCAGTCTCTCCGGAACCTTACAAGCCCCTCCGGAACCTCACAAGTCCCTCCCGGAACCTCATATAAGCCACCGGATTACTTCTTCAGCGTACTGCTCTTCAGTGTGGTCGCTCTTCAGCGTGACCAAACACTCCCATTCCGAAAAGGGCAAAATCATAACGTACCGGATCATTTGTGTCAAGCCCTCTCAGGTTCGCCGTCAGTTCCTCCACCGCTTTCCAGTCGTTTTGTTTCCGGCAAAGCAACCCCAGCCTGCGGGCCACCCTCCCGGAATGAATATCCAGCGGACAATACAAATCGCGGGGCTCAAAGGCATCCCAGATGCCAAAATCAACACCACCTTCATCTTTGCGCACCATCCACCTGAGGAACATATTCAACCGCTTAGCCGCCGACCCGGCAGCCGGATCACTCACATGCTTAAGGGTTCTCGACGGATACGGGATCTCAAAAAAAACCTTTCGAAAATAACAAATGCCATCCTTCAATCCGCTTCCGCGGGATGCCCCTTCATAAAATACCGCCTCCGGCCCTCCATGGTTCTGATAAATGTTTTTGAGCGAATACAGAAAAAAGGCGAGATCCGTGACACAAAAAGTACGATGCACAAAACCATCAAAACGCTGCAAGTCCTTTTCGGAGAACCGGCTTACAAAATCCGCAGGTGAGAAATCCATCAGTTCCATCAGGCGCAGGCCGCTGTTCACAATGTTTTTACGCCGGCCCCAGGCCAAAGTGGCAGCAAGGAAACCGGCAATCTCCCGGTCAGCTTTGCCAGAAAACCGGTGGGGGATGCATATGGGGTCATCAATGATAAAATCAGGACGATTATAGAGGGCAACTTTTTCTTCAAGGAAGTTTTTAATTCTTGTCTGCATAAGTAATCTGCATAAGTAAGCTGCATAAGTAAGCGGGTATTCAATAAACAAAAACCCCGCCATTACGGTTCATCCCTTCTCTTTTTATATATTTGCCCTAACGAACGTGGATTATGGAAAAACAGCACGAAGATTTTATCAGGGAAGCCATCAAAATGGCGAAGGACAATGTAGGAAGCGGAAAGGGCGGGCCTTTCGGAGCCCTTGTGGTGAAAAATGGCCAGGTGATCGGTCGTGGAGTCAACCGGGTAACCGGCAATAATGACCCTTCCGCACATGCTGAGGTGGAAGCCATCCGTGATGCCTGCCGCAACACCGGACATTACTGGTTAAAAGATGCGGTTATTTATGCCAGTTGCGAACCCTGCCCCATGTGCCTTGGGACCATTTATTGGGCAAGGATCAATACCATATATTACGCTGCCGACAATAATGATGCCGCCAGGGCCGGATTTGATGATTCTTTCATCTACCGGGAATTCGCATTGCCACGGGAAGAACGCTCCATTCAATCCGTTCAGCTGAAAGACAGCGAACGCAGCCAGCCCTTTGACCACTGGATCCAAAATGAGAACAAAACCGAATATTAGGAAACACCATCCTTAAGACAAATGGCCCCGGCAAATTAATGGCCATTGAAAATACCGAGCCGCATAGCCTCTTCCTTAATTTTACCGGCTATTCCCTCCACCTTTTCATACAAACGCCCGAGATCCAGGCTGCATAATTTCCGATCAAAGAGTAACCAGCGTCCGTCCACCATCACATGCTGAACATCGCTCCCCCGAAGACTATAGACAATCAGGGAATATATATTGTACACAGGATGGGCATGTGGCTGGTTCATGTCGAGTACAATAAGGTCTGCTTTCTTCCCGCTCTCCAGCGACCCTATCTCCTGATCCATCCCCAGCACCCTGGCTCC
>PWHO01000118.1 GCA_003555385.1 Bacteroidales bacterium | reverse complement strand
CTTTCTTCTGCCTTGGAAATAAATTCTTTTCCGGATATAGGTGTATCACCAGTTACCAAATTCCCTGGTTTTATGTCTTGCACATACGTCATTACAGGGTCACCACTATCAGAAGCATCTTTGGTTTCTTTAAGCTGTACGAGTTTATAAAGATTGTATTCAACGATACTGTCATAAAACTCATCACGGCTTCCGTCTTCCATTTTATCAGGAAACCCCTCTCTGATTTTATTCTCTAATGCCCGAAAAAGTTCTTTTTCTTTTTTACTTCCCTTTTTGGCATTTAAAAAAGCCTCTGTTTGCGGATCTGCGGTTAAAGAATTCTCAGTCGTAAAATTAAACTCAGGAGTATTTTCCAGGCTAAGAATATGATAGTTGTTATCCTTAAACATTTCAATAGCCTTTGACTTGCTGATACGCTGTCCCTGGGTTATAAGTCCCGCATCCGTTAAAACATTCTTTACAAATTCCAAATTCTCATTTAAAAAAGAATCTGTCATCTGGTTGGTGACAACATGGTTAAATTTTGCCGGTGCAAATTTACCATCATCAAGACGCATTCCCTGGTACTCTCTGTTATATACTTTTTGAAGTGGCTGACCTGTACGAGCAAAAGCCGGTAGCATGTTGTTACGGGCTTTATACTTTTGAGAAGACATTACATTTTGTATGCTTTGTCCTGAAGCATCCGGAGCAGGAACCAAGCTGTGTGACTGAACCGGTCTTGTGCTATGGTTTTCACCAAATGTTTTTGCCCGACTTCTAAACCGGTTTTCGTTCAAGTTCTCTTTGGCATCTTTTATCGGGATAAACTTTTTCCGAAATTCACTATAAGTTAATTTGAAATTATTGTCCTGGTGATCTTTATAATGGACATATTTGTACTGTTGATTGTTTTTCCCACGTGAGGACGTTACGTGAAGTACTTTAACAGGGTTTCCAAAACGACCTTCCGGACGGTGAAAATGAAAGTTTTCCCGAATCGTTTCGTCTCTGATGATCCGTTCATTGGCAAAAAACTCACTCTCTCCTGCGATAACTTCTGACTCAGGAGCATTCTTCTCAAAGACATTTACGACATCCATTGCCGAATGAATACCTTCAGTAAGCTGCGTGTCAGAAACAGGAACAGTGCCCAGGTATTGTACGTTGGCAAGATCTACTAGGTAGTTGCCCATAAGAACCTGATTAACTTTCAGGCCCATACCTGCTGCAACGGCTGAATACATACCATACTTTTGTACGGAATAAGGCCCTGCTTCGTCACTCAAAGTGTTTCTGGAATGGTGGATAACAAAGTCATATATATCCACTATGGGCGTACCGTCTCTGTCAAGACCTACTACACGCATCATGACTGGATTGGCCTGTACATTGGTAGTGAAAGTTTCTCCGTCACGTACAATCTCGATATCCTTTGCAATAAGCGTAGGATCTATCATGGAAAGTGGTGTTTCTGCAAGAGTAACAAAAGACTCCTGAATATTCTCCATAACAGATTCAATATACTTTTGGGGTTGGTTGATTACCTGACGGCCATTGTTTTCCAAAAGCGTATTGAGCTCATTGACTGCTTCCAGTGCTTGCTGCTGATACATATCATTGCCAGTAGTAATATGCATCAATATGCTTTTAACCATTGAGCTTTTCACCCTGTCCTGCTGTGTATGAAAATCTGGTTCAGAAGCCACCACCTGATGATCCTGTTTAAACTTTCCAAAAGCAAGGTCTGTGGCGTGTACGACATTTTCCCTTGTTATGTGTCGTGACTCACCGTCTTCCAAGACGACTTCTTCTGCTTTTTCGACAAATTTCTTATTCTCTGAAAGTACAGCGTTCCTAAGACCTGTATAAGCCTCACTGGTTTTTATCGAATATTCTGTGTCGGGAGTAAGGGGCAGGTTTCTGTCAAATGCAGGCTCTACCTTCTTACTTTTACGTGGACCCTCATCTGTTTGTTCAGCCGGTTTTTTGACAGGATCTGCTTTTTTGGCCTCCTTGCTATATGTAGTTTCGTTGTCGGTGATAAAGCCAAGCTTATTGACAAACTCATCTGTCATCTGAGCTTTTGTAGTTTCACTCTGCTCCATTGAAGTCTGTGGAACATCACCAACCTTGCTATTCTCAGGGTTGCCAAGCATTGCAAGATACTGTGTCTGACGTGTTGCACCGGTAAGTCCTACACGCCCCACTGTGGAAAGCATATAGTCAGAAGACGTTGCAAGAGACGGGGGTTCATAACGAAATGTTCCCGTATCTACATGAGTGGAAAGGAAATTCTCTGCATCAAACTCAAAGAAAACTTTCTTTGATGACAGGCCACTTACAGAATGTTGAAAGGCTTCAGCAGTGGGTTCATATTGAATGGTCTTTACAAGCGGTGATACCTGGTTTACAAAATCATCTCCTTTTTCTTGACGAAGATTATGTAAAAAAGCGTCTCGTTCTCTAATAGAAGGAACAATATAGATAATCTCTTGCTGTGTTCGCTTTCCTACAGGTAAGTCATCAAGGGATTCCATAAACGCCCTGCGAAGATTATCCGTGTTTTCGTAGTATCGCCCACCGATAGGAGTATTGTTACTGTCTACATTGTAATTCATTGTAGGTGCATCCGGAACATAATCACCTCCTACAAAAGCACGGTAGTAATCTTGAAGCTGAAAAAACTGCGGGTTACCACTACGGAACACCTCTGTAAG
>PWHO01000110.1 GCA_003555385.1 Bacteroidales bacterium | reverse complement strand
CTCCTGCAGAACTTCATTCAAAAAGTGCTCAGCCAGCAGCGGGATGTCTTCCTTCCTTTCGTTCAGTGAAGGTACATGAATCAGTATGACACTCAGCCGGTGGTAAAGGTCTTCCCTGAAACTCCCTTTTGCAACCTCTTCCTGAATGTTCTTATTGGTGGCTGCAACCACCCTTACATCAACGGTGATCTCTTTTTCTCCCCCTACCCGGGTAATTTTGTTTTCCTGAAGTGTGCGCAACACTTTTGCCTGGGCAGACAGGCTCATGTCACCAATTTCATCAAGAAATATCGTGCCACCGTGTGCAAGTTCAAAATTTCCTTTCTTTTGCTTTATGGCGGACGTAAAAGAGCCTTTTTCGTGTCCGAAAAGCTCACTTTCAATGAGCTCCGATGGGATTGCCGCACAGTTAACTTCTATAAAAGGTCCTTTCGCCCGGTTGCTGAGCTCATGCAGCCATCGGGCTACCAGTTCTTTCCCTGTACCGTTCTCTCCGGTGATAAACACCCTGGCATCCGTTCCCGCTACACGCTCGATCATGCCTTTGACTTGGCGGAGGGCACCGGATTCTCCAATCATGTCATAGGTTTTGCTCACCTTTCGTTTCAGCACTTTGGTTTCTGAAAGGAGCTGGGTCTTATCCATGGCGTTTCTGATGGTAATCAGCAGGCGATTGAGGTCAAGGGGTTTGGCGATGAAATCATAAGCGCCCTTTTTGATCGCCTCCACAGCTGTGTCGATGGTACCGTGCCCCGAAATCATCACCACAGTGACATCCGGATCTTTTTCCTTTAACTTCTCCAGCAACTCGATGCCATCCATTTTGGGCATCTTCACATCACAGAGTATCACATCGTAAGGGCCCTGTTCCATTTTTTCGATGGCCTCAAAGCCGTCTTCAGCCAATATTACTTCATACTTCTCATAAGCCAGGATCTCCTGCAAGGTGTTGCGGATACTGCGTTCATCGTCTACAACCAATATTTTAGGCATCTGTGGTGTTTTTTATTCAAAGATAAAAGAAAAGGAGATTCCTTCGATTTTCCTGACATCTGACCGGGCCATGGCGGATTGTAAAAACTATGAATGCCGCATCCACTTCCATAACTCTTTGTAATCGACCTTTTTCCCGTACATCAGGATGCCTGTCCGGTAAATTTTTGCGGCAACCCAGGTGGTGAACATAAAACCTGCAACCAGCAATGCGGCCGACAGGGCCAGTTCCGCATAGGAAACACCGAACGGTATACGGGCCATCATGATCACGGGTGAAGTAAAAGGGATCATTGAAAGCCATAATGCCACCGTTCCTCCCGGATTGGTAACGACCATCTGTGTCATGATCAATGCAAGCAAAAGGGGGATGGTGACGGGCAGCATAAACTGCTGGGTGTCGGCTTCATTATCCACGGCGGATCCAATGGCTGCGAAAAGGGCGGCATATAACAAATAACCGCCCAGGAAGTAAAAAATAAAGGAAAGCACCATCACCGGGATATTGATGGCTGAGAGCCCTGCCAAAAGTTCTCCGGCCATTGTGTCATGCTGCTGTATGGCTTCTCTCTGGGTCTGCAGTTCTTCCGGGTTGAGCACCTGCCCTCCGGTAATGAAAACTTCTTCATCCGGGGTAAACCGGAACATCTCGGGTGCGGCAGCCTGAAATCCGCCCACGATAGCCAGGGTCAGAAATATCCAGATCAGAAACTGTGTCAGTCCGACCAGTCCGACCCCGAAAATCTTTCCCATCATCAGCTGAAAAGGTTTTACCGAGGAAACAATGATTTCCACAATGCGGCTGGTTTTCTCTTCCAGTACACCCCGAAGTACTTGTGATCCGAACAGGAATATAAAAATATAAATCAGGAAACCACCCACAAAACCCAGCCCCATGCTGATCTCCGGGTAGTCGGTCATTTGCTCACCGTCGTTTGATATGCGAATGGCCCGGATGCTCACCGGGGACTCAATGGAACGCAGTACCTCCTCGTCTATGCCTGCTGAACTTAGTTTCATGCTCTCAAACTCAAGCTTTAAAATATTTTCTATCAATAGCTTGGCATTGAAATTCACAGACTTTGCTGAAAAAAGCCGGAGGCTTGACGGGGCCTGAAAGGCAACTTCAGGGATGTGGAGTACTGCATCAAAACGTCCGTCGTGCATTCGCTCGATCGCATTGTCAATATCTGTATCAAGGGGCGTGAAGTATATGTTGTCCCTGTCCCGGAAATCCTGAGCGAAAAGACCGCTGTCATCCACAATGGCGACGGAATAATCACTGTCGGAAAGCTGGGCCACCAACACCGGCACGATGACGATTGCTGCCATGAGAACGGGCCCCAGTATGGTCATGGCCACAAAGGACTTTTTTTTGACCCTGCTGAGGAACTCACGCCGAATGATGGTTGCGATTTTGCTCATGATGGCTGATTTTTACTGCTGCCCGGCCTGAATAAATGGGTCTGTTTTTTGCATCTTCCCGGTCGGGTACTCCCCGGTGACCTGTTTGATGAAAATATCGTTCATGGTCGGAGTCAGTTCCCTGAAAGAGGTGAGCTGCCCAGAGGTGAGCAAAGATTGTAAAAGCTCATTGGGGGGGGCTTCTTTGGTTATCCTGATCCGGACAGTCATTGATTCAAGGTGCTTTTCAATATCCACCAGTTGAAACCGGCCATCAAGCATCTGCTCAACGGGGGTATGAACCTGCTCCAGTTCTGCTTCGTAAAGCCTTGTGGAATGGTTTTTTCTCACCTCCCTGACATCTCCTTCCAGCACAAGTTTTGACCGATTGATCAGGGCGATATGGTCGCAAAGTTCTTCCACCGAGTCCATATTATGTGTCGAAAAAATAATGGTAGAACCCTCTTCCCTTAACTTCAGAATTTCCTCCTTCAGCAGGTTTACATTGATGGGGTCAAAACCGCTGAAGGGTTCATCAAAGATCAGCAACCGGGGTTTATGCAACACGGTGATAATGAATTGCACTTTTTGCTGCATGCCCTTGGAAAGCTCTTCCACCTTTTTTCCCCACCAGGGCATCAGGTCGAATTTTTCGAACCAGCCGGTGAGAAGTTTCCGTGCTTCCTGTCTTTTCAAACCTTTTAACCTGGCCAGGTAAATTGACTGCTCACCCACCTCCATCTTTTTGTACAAGCCCCTTTCTTCCGGCAGATAGCCTATCCGGAGGACGTGTTTGGACCTCAGCGGTTCATTGTCAAAAAGGATGGTGCCCTGATCCGCCCCGATAATCTGGTTAATGATGCGTATCAGTGTTGTTTTCCCGGCCCCGTTGGGCCCGAGTAATCCGAATATACTCTGATCGGGAATGTGCACACTTACCTGGTCCAGCGCCCGGTGGTCTCTGTACGTCTTGGTTATATTGTCCGCCTTAAGTAGTGTGCTCATGCGATCTTATCAGTTAAACGCTGCTTTCATGCGTTCGAAAAAGCTTTTGTCACCCTTTTTGGGTTTTGGCTTGAAGTTTTCGGATTCATCCATTTGCTTCAGAATTTCTCTTTCTTCTGCACTTAGTTTCTGAGGTGTCCAGATATTAATATTGACAAGCAGGTCACCCCGGCCATAAGAGTTTACGGATGGGAGTCCCTTGCCTTTTAGCCGCAATACTTTTCCAGGCTGGGTGCCGGGCTCAATTTTTATTCTGGCTTTCCCTTCCAGTGTGGGAACATCAATGCTTGTACCCATGGCAGCCTGAGGAAAACTGATATGATGATCGTGCAGGAGGTTCATTCCGTCCCGGACAAGCTTGCTGTCAGGTACTTCTTCCACGAGCACAATGAGATCGCCGGGAATCCCGCCCCTCGGGGCAGCATTGCCTTTGCCGCTGAGTGACAACTGCATTCCTTCTTCTACTCCGGCAGGGACATTGATGCTGATCACTTCTTCATCCCTGACAATTCCATTGCCGTAGCAAGACGAGCATTTCTCATCAATACTCTGGCCTTCTCCGCTGCAATTGGGGCAGACTGATGCGGTCTGCATTTGTCCGAGAATGGTATTGGTAACCCGGGTTACCCTGCCTGCCCCGTTGCAGGTTGAACATGTCCTGAAAGACTTGCCATCTTTGGCGCCGCTGCCGCTGCATGGCTTACAGGCCACGTATTTATTGACCTTGATCTTTTTCTCCGTTCCTTTCAGGATATCCTCCAGGGTCAGCTTCACTTTAAGCCTCAGGTTAGACCCCTTGTTGGCCCGTCTTCCGGCCTGGCGTCCACCGGCTCCTGCGCTTCCGAAGCCACTGAATCCACCGCCGAACGCGCCACCGAAGATATCTCCGAACTGGCTGAATATGTCGTCCATCGACATGCCGCCTCCGAATCCGCCTCCGCCGAACTGACTGCTTGTTCCGGCATGTCCGAACTGGTCATAGCGTGATCTTTTCTCCGGATTGCCCAGTATCTCATATGCCTCGGCGGCTTCTTTAAACTTTGCCTCGGCCGTTTCGTCATCGGGGTTCTTGTCCGGATGATGTTTCAGCGCCATCTTCCGGTAGGCCTTTTTGATCTCTTCCGGTGAGGCGTCGCGTGATATTCCTAATATTTCGTAATAGTCTCTTTTTGACATAATTGACCCCTTAGTTGGCTACCACGACCCTTGCGTGACGAATAACTTTACCGTTTAACAAATACCCTTTCTGCACTTCTTCGACCACTTTGCCTTTTTGCTTCTTGTTTTCAGCCGGCACATGGGTAATGGCCTCATGGTAGTCAGTATCAAAATCAGCACCCCGGGCGGCGATTTCTTCCACCCCTTTTTGCCTGAGGATTGTTTTGAATTTATTGTAGATTAGTACGACTCCTTCCTGTTCTGCAGCTTTCTCATCCTGCTCAATGGCATTCTGGCTGGCCCGTTCCAGGTCATCCAGGATGGGTAAAAGGGCGATGATAATTTCTTCAGCTGCCGTTTTGGCAAACTCTATTCGTTCTTTGTTTACCCTTTTACGATAATTGTCAAACTCAGAAAACAACCTGAGAAATTTTTCATTGGCTTCAGACAGTTTGGCCTGCTGGTCTATGAGTTGTTTTTCGTATGCCGCAATTTTGTCGGATTCATCATCCTGTCCTGGGTCTTCTGCAGGCGTATCCCCTTCTTCTGCTTTCTGCTTTTCAGCCTTCTGGCCTTTTCCCATCTGATCTTCTGCCATCGTGCCGGGTTCCTTTCCGGATGACCCGGCACCCTGATTTTTATCCTCTTTTTCTTGTATATTGTCTTTTTTCATCTCCGAAAACTGATTTTTTAATTATACGAACTGCCACAAAGCCTATCAAAAGCTTTGCCATAAAGTCCTGAAAGGTCATTTTGTCAGGCTAAAGTCTGCGAATATCTGCCCCCAGCTGTTTCAACCGGGTATCCAGGAACTGATAGCCCCTGTCGATCTGCTCAATGTTGTGGATAATGCTTTTTCCTTCAGCACTCAGTGCCGCAATCAGCAGCGCAACGCCGGCCCGTATGTCGGGCGAGGTCATTTCCAGGGGCTTCAGCGGATATTTCCTGTCAAGCCCGATTACAGTCGCGCGGTGAGGGTCGCACAAAATGATCTGTGCACCCATATCAATGAGCTTGTCCACAAAGAAAAGCCGGCTTTCGAACATCTTTTGATGAACCAGTACGCTTCCGCGTGCCTGAGTGGCCAATACCAGCACCGCGCTGATCAGGTCAGGGGAAAACCCCGGCCAGGGCGCATCGCTGATGGTCAGTATGCTCCCGTCAATATAGGTGTCTACCTCGTAACTGTCCATCGAAGGGATAAAAAGGTCATCGCCGTGGCGCTCCAGCTGAACCCCGAGTTTCCTGAACACCTCAGGAATCATCCCCAGTTGTTCATACTGCACCCCTTTGATGGTAAATTCAGATCGTGTCATGGCGGCCATGGCAATGAAACTTCCAATTTCAATCATATCCGGGAGCATCCGGTGGGTGCAGCCCCTGAGTGACTCAACCCCTTCAATGGTTAAAAGATTGGATCCCACGCCGGATATTTTGGCACCCATGCAGTTAAGCATTTTGCACAGTTGCTGGAGATAAGGCTCGCAGGCTGCATTGTATACGACTGTAGTTCCCTTTGCCAGGGATGCAGCCATGACAATGTTAGCCGTTCCTGTAACTGAGGCTTCATCGAGCAATAAATGGCATCCCTTCAGTCCTTCCCCGTGGATGCGATAAAATTGATTCTGATGATCGTAGGAAAATTCGGCTCCCAGTTTTTGCAGACCCAGAAAATGGGTGTCAAGACGACGCCGTCCGATCTTGTCTCCACCCGGTTTGGGGATTGCTGCACGTTTGAACCTGGCCAGCATGGGCCCGACGATCATAACCGAGCCCCGAAGCTGGGATACTTTGTTGCGGAACTCCTCACTGTCGATGAAATTCATGTCAACATCGCGCGCGCAGAATGAATAATTATGGTCACTCAGTTGTTTTACCCTGACACCGAAGTCTGACAATAAATCAATGAGTTTGAGCACATCCCTGATCCGGGGAATGTTTTCAATTATAACCTCCTCGCTGGTAAGCAGTGTGGCGCAGATAATCTGAAGTGCTTCATTTTTTGCCCCCTGGGGGATAATCTCGCCTTTCAGCTGTTTTCCGCCATGAATTTCAAATGACCCCATAATTCACAGAATTTACTGGTAAAATAAAGACAGGTATCCGGGACCCAATGTCCTGGCAGATCAATAATACAAAAAATTAGTCAAAACGTGGAGTGGAATCCATTTATTGGTGAGTGGAACCCCATTATTGGTGAGCAAAATCCCAATATCGATGAGTGGAACCCCATTATTGGTTTTTCCGTCCTTTGTTGTGATTCCTGTTTCCTCCGCCCCTGTTGCCCTGATATTTTCTCTTCTTTGCTTTCGGGGCCAGAATCTCGGTGGATTCACTAAGCTTGATGTTGTCCTGCAGCTTTAGCCTTCCGTTGGACAGCTTGCTCAGGTGTCCGGCAATCTCTTCATCCGTCACCGAATCACGGCTCCAGGTCAGGTAGGACTTTTTCAGATGGTTGGCGATAAGCTCTATGAGGGTATCCTTTACTTCGCCCTCCTCCATTTCGCAGGCTTTTTCAATGATCCTTTCGATGTGCCTTCCGTAATGTTTAAATGTCACATTATTGGATGCATATTCAAGCGGTTCGGGTTTGCGGGTAAGGATCTCCCTGGAAGGAACGGGGTAGGGGGAGTCTACATCCAGGCGAAAGTCAGACATGATAAATAAATGATCCCAGAGCTTATGCTTGAAATCGTTCACGTCGCGTAAATGAGGGTTCAGCTGGCCCATCACATTAATTGTGGCCCTCGCCAGCTTATTGCGTTTTTCCCGGTCATCTACACTGATGATATATTCAATCATTTTCTGAATATTCCGGCCATATTCGGAAATATTCATCTTTGAACGTTCGCTGTTATATTCCATACGGTTGGTTATCGGGTTATCTATAGAAGGTTCTCTTTACCTGAAGTATTTTCTGTAGTATAATAATGAGGCAAATAAGGCAATAATTCCGGTTGGTGTTTTATGTAATGTTTTGCAAAGGTAGTGAATAATATTCAGAAAGATGGCTTAACCCATGATTTTCAGTCTTGCAAACTTCAGCAGCAGCTGCTTGTTCCCGGCTCCTGCAAAGGTAACGGTGGCTTTTGCGTTTTGTCCGCTGCCTTCAATGCCTACTACTGTGCCCAGGCCAAAGCGCTGATGTTTGATTTCCATCCCCATTTTTAAAACTCCCGGATCGAGAATGGCAAACCCGCTGTTGTCTTCTTCTGCTGCCACCGGCTTGCTTGTTGCGGTGCCTGTCGACTCGGTTATTTTTCTGAAATTTTTCCTGCTTTCTGCAAAGCTCTCGCTTTTTGCCGGTTTTTTCTTTCCGGGCAGCCGGGTGGTCAAATGGTCAAGGTATTCCGGATCGAGTTCATCAATAAAGCGGCTTGGCTCACAAAAGTTGAAATTGCCGTACCGGAAACGTGTTTCTGCGTAGGTGACGGTGGCCCGCGTCATGGCCCGTGTAAGTGCCACGTAAAATAACCGTCTTTCTTCTTCCAGCTCAGACTGGCTGTTGATCGACAGTTGCGAGGGGAAGAGGTTTTCTTCCACTCCCGTGATAAATACAAAGGGAAATTCAAGTCCTTTGGCGGCATGGATGGTCATCAGCGATACCTTGTTGGAATCGTCATCTTTTTCCTTTTTGGTATCGGCGTCGGTAAGCAGGGCAATGTCCTGCATGAATTCATCGAGTGTGCGCAGGGGGACTTCTGTTTCACCTTCTTCCGGGCTGCTGACAAAATCCTGCAATCCGCTCAGCAATTCTTCGATGTTTTCCCGGCGATTGATACTTTCGGGAGATTCGTCCTCAAAATAAAATTTACGAATCCCTGATTTGTTGATCACCAGCTCTCCCATCTCAAAGGCAGTCAGCTTATATAGCCTGGCAGAAAAACTTTTGATCATGGTGACAAATTCAGCCAGTTTTCTTGCGATGCCTGAGTTGACCGCTACCCCGTTACCGGACGGATCCCCGGCTATTTCCCATAGAGATTTGCCCGTATCACCTGCTGCGGCTACCAATTTGTCGACGGTGGTGGCACCGATCCCCCGGGCGGGGAAGTTCACGATCCGCAAAAAGGCGTCTTCATCCCTGGGGTTGATAATCAGCCTGAAATAGGAGAGGACATCCTTGACCTCCCGGCGCTGGTAGAAAGACACGCTGCCAAAAATGCGGTAGGGGATATTCAGCCTCCGCATCGCCTCTTCCATTGCCCTGGACTGGGCATTGGTGCGGTACAGTACGGCAAATGCACTGTAGGGAAGCTGGTTTTGTTGCAGCAATTCGAAAATCCGGCCTGAAACCCAGGAAGCCTCTTCGCCCTCGTTGGTGGTTTTCATCACCTGGATTTTCTCACCGGGGCCGTTACTGGTCCAGACGGTTTTATGGATCTGATTCTTGTTGTGAACGATCAGGCTGTTGGCCGCGGACACAATGTGTTGGGTTGAACGGTAGTTCTGCTCCAGCTTGAAGACTTTATGGTCGGGGTAGTCGCTTTTAAAGTTGAGGATGTTCTGAATATTGGCACCCCGGAATGCGTAGATGCTCTGGGCGTCATCACCAACTACACAAAGGTTTTCGTTGTTGGCCGCCAGTTTTTTGACAATCAGGTACTGGCTGAAGTTGGTGTCCTGGTACTCATCCACCAGAATGTAATCGAAGCGCTGCTGATACTTATATAATATGTCGGGAAAGTCGCGCAGCAGTAAATTGGTGTTAAACAGCAGGTCGTCGAAATCCATGGCGGAAGCCCTGTGCAGTTTCTGCTGATAAAGGCTGTAAATCAGCCCGAGCTTGGGCTTCCTGGACTGCAGGTCATGCGATTGTATTTCAGGATCTTCGTTGTAATCGGCCGCGGAAATCAGGTTGTTTTTTGCATTGGATATCCGGTTGAGTACATATCCGGTCGCATAGGTTTTGTCATCCAGATTCTGTTCCTTCACAATCTTCTTAATAACCCGCTTTGAATCGGCCGTATCATATATGGTAAAATGAGAAGGGTAGTCGAGGTAGCTTGCTTCTGCCCGGAGAATGCGCGCAAAAATACTGTGAAATGTTCCCATCCACAATCCTTTGGCTTTGGCCGGATCAATCAGGGATGCAATCCGTTCGCGCATTTCACGGGAGGCTTTATTGGTAAAGGTAAGCGCCAGAATGTTGAATGGGGGGACGCCCTGATTCAGCAGCCAGGCTACACGGTAGGTGAGCACCCTGGTCTTTCCGCTGCCGGCACCCGCAATGACCATTACGGGCCCCTGTGTTGTTTTAACAGCCAGTTGCTGCGGCTCATTCAGATCTTTGAGGAAATCAGCCATATGGGTTTATGGTGAAAAATTTGGGTATTTGTATTGAGTATGATTAGGGGGAGCAAAGATAGGAAAATTGTCCCCGGTGAAAATTCCCTTTCCTGAAATACTTTCTATCTTTACCACCCCAATGGTATCAAAAGTATAAACCCAATTGTTCAATAAAAGTATCAGTACCTATGAACTCAGCCAAAGTAACATTTTTTCGCACTGTTTTATTGCTTACGCTCTTTATGATTTCTTTCGGAGCAAAAGCACAGGTATCTAATGAAAAACTGCTTGAAAACCAGGAGCAGCTGATGGAAATGATCGGTGACCTCAGGTACCGTTTTGATGTGATGGAGAAAGTTGTTGACGATGTGATGTGGCATAAAGTAGTGGGCGATGTGGCCTATATAGACAAATTGTTCATGTCCGGTCCGCCTCCGCGCGGAGCCGAAGAAGCCACCACTTTGCGCGGTTCCAACCCGATTAAATTCTGGACCTATGTATTCATCCCGAAAGATATTGACCCGTCAAAGGAGTACCCCCTGCTGGTTTTCTCCCACGGAGGGGTGCACGGTGATTTCAATACATATTATACACACATCATCCGGGAGCTGATGGCCCAGCAATATATTGTGGTTGCACCGGAATATCGCGGAAGCACAGGGTATGGTAAAGGCCACCACCAGTTGATTGACTACGGCGGGCTTGAGAACGATGATGTGCATGAAAGTATGCTGATGATGCTTGATAATTATGACATTGTGGATCCTGACCGCGTCGGCCTGATCGGCTGGAGCCATGGCGGGATGATCTCACTGATGAACGGCTATGAACATCCTGATGCCTACAAGGCGATCTTTGCCGGTGTGCCTGTGAGTGACCTGGTGGCCCGCATGGGATATAAACGCCCGGACTATGAAGGAGACTGGTTTGCTGCTGATCATCACATCGGAGAGGGTGTTCATGAGAACCTGGAGGAGTACCGCCGGCGCTCTCCTGTATATCATGCCCATAAGCTGGATGTGCCCCTGCTGATCCATACAAACACAATCGATGAGGACGTACACGTACTGGAAGTGATGAACCTGGTCAAAGAACTGAAGTACCACAACCGGGACTTTGAATACAGGGTATACGAGGATATTCCCGGAGGCCATTCATTTGACAGGATGGATCACCGCACCGGCAGAGATATCCGTTTTGAGATCTATAAGTTTCTGGAAAACTACCTGGAGCCCCCGCGCCCGTTCCGCAACGTGGAGCAAATGGAACGCGCTGCTTACAGGTTTTAAGTCGGAGGCTTCGCCTCCTCCGGTTAGTCGGGGCTGACGCCCCTCCGGTTAGTCGGCGCTGGCGCGCCTCCGGTTGTTGGTTCTCATGGGCAGAGGATGGTGGGGGTTGCCCATAACCATCGGATGAGGCATGTTGGTTGTTGGTTCTCACGGGCAGCGTGAGGAGGAAGACTAACGGGCTGGTAAACGGCCGGAGCGGTTGTTGGTTGTTGGTTGTTGGTTCTCATGGGCGGAGTGACAGGGAAGCTGCCAACGGTCCGGAAAACGGGCCAGGCGGTTGTTGGTTCGCACGGGCCATGACAACTATCAGGCGCTTTAGCGCCGAAACTAACACCTGGAGGGGCGACAGCCCCGACTAACCAAGGGTGCGAAGCACCCGTTGGGAATGTTCAGTTAAGTGTGTCATTTTCTTGAATTCGGTCTTCAAAGAAAATACTTAGTTGGTTTAAGATATTGGGCCAGCCGTAAACTAATCCCTTCCATTTGGCTTGGAAGTTCATGGTTGCCAGGAACACCAGTTTCAAGACAGCCATATCCGATGCAAGTGTCAGCAATATAATAGATGTTGAACCTTGTCGCAAAACGGTCAACCTATTTCAGGCACCGACACCATGAGAACTAACAACCAACAACTGTCGGCGCGCAGCGCCGACCAACCAACAACCGCCTGGGCCGTTTACCAGCCCGTTGGCAGCTTCCCCAATCCTTGGCCCATGAGAACCAACAACTGTCGGCGCGCAGCGCCGACCAACCAACAACCGCCTGGGCCGTTTACCAGCCCGTTGGCAGCTTCTCCAACCCTTGGCCCATGAGAACCAACAACTGTCGGCGCGCAGCGCCGATCAACCAACAACTGTCGGCGCGCAGCGCCGATCAACAACTAAATAGATTTTTTCATAAAAACTCTAAAATTTTTTCCTATCTTTGTGCCCCTCAAATCCGGGAAGTGATCTCCCTGAAATACAGGGAAAATTTTGCGCAGCGGGGAAATTATTTGCCAAATGATATTGGTTTTCAAAAAATAACTTCTACCTTTGCACTCCCAAAATTCTGAGAGAATCGGTTTTAAATAAATAATAACGAAGTTTTTACATTAATTGAATTTCAGGTATGCCAACTATTCAGCAATTGGTTCGTAAGGGGCGTAAAAAGGTGACCTACAAAAGTAAGTCACCCGCTTTGGATTCATGCCCTCAGCGACGCGGGGTATGTGTACGTGT
>PWHO01000293.1 GCA_003555385.1 Bacteroidales bacterium | reverse complement strand
GTTGGGCCTGGAGCGGGAATACAGGGAAATGGTAAGGGTTGCGGCCTTGCTCCATGATTACGGGAAAATCGGGATTCCGGATTCACTGCTGAAAAAAACGGGGCGGTTTACTGAAAACGAATTGGAAAACATAAAGTGTCATGCTGAAAAAACGACCGAAATACTGGAACAGATCCAGTTCGAAGGGAACCTGAAGGATGTTCCTTTCGTTGCGGGCGCGCACCATGAAAAACTTGACGGCACCGGATATCCCAACGGCTTGAAAGCCGAAGAAATCCCACTGGGTGCAAGAATTATCGCTGTTGCGGATTGTTTCGAAGCGCTCACGGCAAAACGGTATTACAAAACGCCCATGGATCCGATCAAGGCGCTTGAAATGCTGATAGAAAACTCAGGCACCCATTTTGATAAAAAAGTCGTTGAAGCATTCGTAAGCTATTACCATTCCGCAGTTGAAGAATACGCTTTAGAAGAAGATCTTTCCGCATCAATTTATGTCTCCTCCGGATAAAACCGCGTGTTTTTCCCGGTCTTGCCATCCTTGGAAACAACCTGGTAATAGCCGAGCAGTTCGGTTTTTTTCGGTACTGCCGCCAGTACTCCAGTTGAATTTTAGAAACGTTTCCGCAGGAGCATTTGATACTGACATGCGCATGCCCCTTGAACCGCGAAACATCCTGGCCCTTGGTTTTTTTTGCGCCCGGGGCAGATAATTCGCGCCGTGTTGTAAGGCTTTACAAATATCTTTCCCACTATTATCCCCGGTTGACATGCCCATTCCACGAACAATCTGCCAAAAGGGCTATATTGATTCAGCCTGCCCTAAGTCGGTTGATTTAACTAAGAGTGTGGGGGGAAAAGATGGCCTGTATTGTTTGCGGCTCCTCTTTTTCACCTTAACGTACTTATCCAGTTTAATTTCACCGGAGAGGTTCTACCGGTCCGGGGAGAAATAGTATAGGTTCATCCAACGGGATATTGAAGATCAGTAGGGCCCGATGGCAGCAGATGCCCTCGTATTTCCAAAAACAGGACTGACCATCCCGCGACCGGATAATGAGCGGTCTGTTTTTATTGCGGCCTGGATCGTCGGAACGGCTTTTTCAAGCTGGACCTGCATGAAATAGCCGTTGGAATTGGGCGCCAAAACACCTATGAAATGAAAATTACCCTGCTTGTAAACATCCGCGCACATCATGATGACAATCCCCTTCCGGGTGTACAGCGTGACGCCGGTGCATTGGCTGAACCCCCCTTGGGCGGCGGTCTTGTTGCAGCGGGAAATGAAGCTGTTAAATTCTACTGCTAAACTGGAAAAGTCGATCGGCTCAACCCCTATGTCCGTCGCCAGGATGGCTCCGTCAGGGCCCAGCACTGCTACGCCGCGGTAGCCTTTAATGGCCCGGAGTGGAATGGCACAGCGTTTCAATGCCCCTTCCAACCGGGATCCGGCTGCCTGCTTTTCCGGGGATGCAGTCGCATCCTTTTTAGGAGAAGGCAGCCCGGCCGGTACGCATCCCACAAAATCCTTCCGGATCGCGGCCTGTTGCTTACTGTCGCTATCAACCATCAATATAGCAGTCGGGCCTGCATCCTTTTCGCCAGCTTTGGCAGCCGCCTTTTCGGATACGTCCTCATCTATATCGATCATGTCCTCAATCTCCTGTTGAAATGCGCGGTCGAGAACTATATCGTCTTCAGCGGTGTCGTCTTCAATGCCGCTTGCGGGTTCATCCGCAGAACCTGTTGAAACGCCAATGTTTCCCAGTACGTTTGTTTTCTGGAGTGTCCATGAATAATCCGCAATATCCATCAGCCCTGTTTTCAACCGTTTCCGGGTGCGGTGGCGGGGCAGCTCCGACATTTCGATGGCGATCTTGTGCCACGTTACGATCTCCCGTGCGGCCGCCTCGCCGTTAAGGCTGCCAAAGTGGGCATCGAACAGGATGCCGTCCTTGAAATACAGGTATCCATAATTCTTGGCACCCGCGCTCACTTTCATCCGGCAAGTTTTCTGGAGCATCTCCACTATTGGTAGCAGACTCAGCATGGTCATGCCCCTGATATGGCCCCCCTCGTCCCGAAGGTTGAGCCCCACAAATATGGCTGACAAAAGGGCGCTGATATCAAATGGTTTTGAGAGGTGATACAAAAAGGACTTCTGTCTCAGAGACTTGCCAAACCAGGGTTTGCCATAGTCGCTCATGATAATACACGGTGTTATAGGACAGTTTTGAGTCATGTACTCCAGAAGGTCGAGGATATCGATATCATGGATTTCCGCGTCAAGAACAGCAACGGATATCTTCTGCTCTTTCAGGATCGATATGGCCTCGCGGCCGCTGCGAGCCAGCAGAATATGAAACTGGCGAGCCTTTTCAAGCCCCCTGGCCAAGTTTTCCAGAAACTGCTCATCTCTGTCCACGATCAGGATTTTATCCATAAGATGCCAACCCTTTCTACACAGCCCCTTTTCAAGGGCCTCGCCGTGGTGGTAAATGAACGATATACATAAATCTGTACCCGTAAATCACAAGCAATATTATAATCCGGAATAAACGCTGCATTGTCGAAACCATTCCGGCCCGGAAATTTCTATAGGGCGTACTTCAAGTAATTGTGGATTTTTATAAAGGCAATAACCGCATTGCGCTGTTCATCTTTGGGTCCGATGAATTCGATGCCGGCCATATATTGACCTTCCCTGTCTGTTTTTCGGGTATTGGCGATGTTG
>PWHO01000197.1 GCA_003555385.1 Bacteroidales bacterium | reverse complement strand
TGACCGCAAGAAGATCATGGTAGACGGTGACTCCATCAAGGAGGTAGGATCTTACACAGCTAAGATAAACCTTCATAAGGAAGTCCGCCCCGAGATCAAATTTGAGGTAGTAGGCGAATAATTATCAGCCGGGTTTTCAACCACCCGATATATCCTCCAAAAAACCTGTCCCTTTGCGGGATGGGTTTTTTTTATAAAAGCCTGTATCTTTGGAACATGATTTCCGCGTCCCGCATCAAATATATTCAGTCGCTCCGCCTGAAAAAATACCGTGACCGCCATGGTGTTTTTGTGGCAGAGGGAGCCAAAATTGTGCAGGAGCTGGCCGACTCGCCGATGCAGATTGATATGGTTTGCGGCCTGGCAGGATGGATGGAGCAAAACCGGGGCAGGCTGCCGGAGGAGGTAACCTGCATCACGATCACCGAAAAGGAGTTGTCGCGCCTCAGCACCTTGAAAACACCCAACCAGGTACTTGCCGTAGTCAAAAAACCGGACGCCGGGGACCTGCCTGACCAGGAACAGGAAGACCTCGTTCTGGCACTGGACACCCTGCAGGACCCGGGCAACCTTGGAACCATTATCAGGACCGCAGACTGGTTTGGCATACGCACCATTTATTGCTCCCCGGACACAGCAGATGTATACAATCCAAAGGTGATCCAGTCAACCATGGGATCTTTTATCCGGATCCGCTTGATATACACCGACCTTAAAGAACTGCTCAGGCAAAGTGGCAGGAATGTGTACGGAGCTTTCCTGCAGGGGGAGCCATTACACACCCAACAGCCTGAGGTGCCGGCAGCCCTGGTAATCGGCAATGAATCAGAGGGGATCTCTGCAGAAATTGAAGCCTTCGTAAACCGTAAGGTTTTAATTCCCCGGCACCGCACAGAGGATATATCAGTTACAGATACCAGACCAGGTAAGGGAGACAGCCCAGGCAATGACTCCGGACCAGGCAAAGACTTCGGACCAGGCAAAGGCGCCGGCAATGGCGGCAGACCAGACCAAGGCTCCGGGAAGGGTTCCGGCACCGGCAAAGACTCCGGGACAGACAAGGGCGGCGAAAACGGCCCCGAATCACTCAATGCCGCCATTGCTGCCGGCATATTGATGTCGTGGTTTCGCCGGTAGCATGATATCGTGGTTTCGCCGGTAGCATGATGTCGTGGTTTCGCAGATGACATGATTTGGTGACTCCCCGGGCGAAGGGATGTGGCGGTTAAGCGTGTGGGATGGTTTCGCTGTAACAGGGGCAACAGTGAACATTCCGGACGATCAGTTTGTTCTGAAATAAAGTCCGCAGCCCGGATAATTTTCAAAACTGACAGGCTCATAACCCCGGTGAAAGGTACACACCCCCGGACAGCGCCATTATAACAAAACGATTACCAATTACACAAAAGGAGCAAACACCATACAAAAGGATTAACACTACTCAAAAGGAGCAAACATGGAAATACTAATTCTTGCCATATTACTACTGGCCTTTGCCATCAGTGGCATTGCCATCAAGATGTTTTTCAAACCGGGGGCTACTTTTACCAAGTCATGCACCAGTTCCTATGACCCTGATACGGGCAGACTAACAAGATCGTGTGCCTGTGCTTCAGGTAAGCCCGAAGACTGCGAGAACCAGGAGGAAAACAAGAATAATTAACCAAAGATCTCTTTGAGGTGTTCGGTTTTCAGTACAGCGAAAAAAGCCTTTACCGCAGGATGGTCGGACCTTAGCGCCTCTTTCAGCGCTCCCTCAAAGGCCACTACTCCCTCGTCAAGAAACACTACCCTGTCAGCAACCCTTAAAATACTGGTAACTTCATGTGTAACCATAAGCACGGAAATACCAAGCTGCTCTTTCAGGTTAAGCAGCAACTGGTCCAGTGATTCAAGCGATACCGGATCAAGCCCGGCGCCCGGCTCATCGCAGAAAAGCAGCGGGGGATCCATGGCTATTGCCCTGGCCAATGCTACGCGCTTAACCATTCCGCCACTTAATTCTGCCGGATACTGGTAATACGCATGACCGAGGTTTACCAACCCCAGCTTCATCCGCACAATTTCATCGATCAGTGGAGGGGGCATGCTGGTATGCTGCACCAACGGCAGTGCGACGTTTTCTGCAACAGTCAGTGAACTAAGCAGGGCCCCGGACTGGTAAAACACCCCCATCTGAAGGTATAGCTCCAGTTGCTCCACCTCCCGGAGGGTCGCCACATCCCGGCCCAACACGGAAACATTTCCTTTATGTATGGGCAGCAGACCCAATAAATGCCTGAATAAAGTGGTTTTCCCGGAGCCACTTCCGCCAAGAACAACCGTCACTTCCCCCTGGTAAGCAGAAAAAGAAACATCTTTCAGCACTACATGGTCATCAAAACTCGCATTGAGTTCCTGCACATCGATCACTTTTTCTTTTTCCATCTGCACCTCCTTAATATTCCATCTGCGCCTCTTTAATAGAAAATCACTCCCAGTACACTGTCAGCAATAATCACCAGGGTAATGGCCACCACCACTGCCAGGGTAGTTACTTTGCCCACGCCCTCAGCACCTTTTTCCACCCGGAAACCATAAAAACTGCCCGTCAGCACAATCAGACTTGCAGCTACCTGGCTTTTGACAAGCGCTGTGAACAGATCTTTACTCATCATAATGTCAGTCATCCTGTTTATGAAAACTTCGGGGGAAATATCCAGGTAAAGATACGCCGCCAGACCTCCTCCTGTGATGCCGGATACATTGGCAAACACGATCAGAAATGGCATGGTAAACATACATGCATAAAGCTTCGGAACCACCACAAAACGATTGGGGTTCAGCCCCATGGTCTTCAGGGCATCCAACTCTGCTGTCACCTTCATGGTGGCAATCTCTGCGGCAATGGAAGACCCGCTTCGCCCGGCTACCAATATGGCTGTGATCAGGGGACCCATCTGACTCATGATGGAAAAAACCACCAGGTCTACGACAAAAATATTGGCACCAAACGTTCTCAGTTGCCCGGCTGAATGCAGGGCAATTACATATCCGATCACAAAGGAAAGGAAAACGACGATCAGCACCGCATTGACACCAATAAGTACGGCCTGGTTCACAAACTCTCCTTTACGCCGGGCCCCGGGCCTGAAAAGGTCGACAATGCCCCAGTAGAAAATATTGGATGCAAGTAGCAGAAATTCAAACACATAGACACTGAAAAAACGGTGCACGCCGTCTCCGACGTTCTCAAACAACCCTTTTTGGGGTGGCGGCTTAACCTCTGCAGCACCTTTGGGGTAAAACAGTTTGATCTTCTCCAAAACTGCCTCAGATCCCCGCGAAAATTCTACATTAATTCCTTTTTCCTTTAGTTTTTTCTCCAGGTAGTACAAAGCCATCACCCCGGCACTGTCAATCTGCTCTACATTGTCCAGATCTACAACCAACGACTTCGTTGCTGCAGACCTGACACAACGGAGAAAATTCCTGGCAAATCCGGAAGCCTCGTTGATGGTAAGTACCTCTGATAACCTCAGGGTATTACCGTCAAGCCGTCCAACCACGGTATTGCCGGCACATATCTCTTTTATATTGTTTTTCTTTTTCATCGGGACATCAACCACCTCGCATTATCCGATTACTGATTTCGATTCACTTCACCGGTAATGGATTCCGTAAAGGCGGCCAACTCTTCGGTAAACATGCGACTGACGGTTTCGGCAAAGTCATTCAGGTTTCTGCCTTCCAATGTTTCCATCCTGTCTTCCCGGTGGGTCAACAAAATTTTATCCGTCTCATTCTCCCTCAGCCTGAACTCCACGTGCAACCTGGCCCGAAACATTTCCTGCCTGTTGTCCGCTTCAAGGTGAATGATCTCTGTTTCCAGCACATAATCGGCGGGTATCACCACGCGGCCGTAAGCCAACTCCTCAAATACCCGGTTCTCTTTCAGGAAATCAACGACCATCTGATGGAATACCTGATCAGGTCGTATGGCCCACTCATTGAAACCAAAGTACCTGATTTGGTGTGATTCTTCCCTGACAGCTATCCTGTGAGAAGAATAAGCCGGCACTACATCGGGGCCAAGAACTTCACAGCTTGCCGGTAAAGGCCCGGGTTCACCCTCCCAAATGAACTCATATTCTGCAGGCATTTCAAGCAAATAGTGCTGAGTGGTAACCTCACTGCCACTCCGGCATCCGGCGAAAGCCAATAGCAAAAAAATCGGAATCAGTACGTGTTTATTCATGGCGAAAAAGTTCTGGAGTTTAGGGGTCTCATTACAAGCTTGTTTTACCTGGAACCGGGCACACACTGGTAACGGGCCAGTTATCAGTCATCAAGTATTTGATCGGGGCTGCCTTCAACCCGGGGGCGCCGGATCAGCACGGAAGGATTTGTACTGATCTTCCTGGAAGCTTCATGTATATTATTCATGGTATGTTGCAGGATTAGCAGATTATGCGTAAGGGCCTCACTGCCCCTGTCAATATCTTCACCCACGCTGCGCAGCAGATTTTGGGTTTCCAGGGTGGCTTGAGCAAGTTGTGCAATTAGTTCGTTCAGATTGGTTTCTCTCAGCGTGATGGAAATCTCCCTGAAATTACCAAGCACTTCACCAAGGGTATCGCCCTGCATGATCTCATTGAAGCGGGAGACGCCAGCAAACAGTTCTTCAGAGGTTTTGTTTAACTCTCCGGACAATTCGCGGACGGCAGATACTGTTAGCTTCACATCTTCCCGGTTCTCAGCCACAACTTCATCAAGCCGGCCGATCACCTCTCCTCCCTGAACTGCAAAAGCACCGATGTTTTCAGCTGCATCACTAAAGGCCCTGATATTATCAGGGGCTGTAAAATCTTCCAGATTATTGAGCACCTGCTCCAGTTTCAGGTAGATCACCTCGGCCTTACCGGTTAAGTCTTCCGCCAATGAACTACCTGCAGGGATAAAATCACCGGGTTCAAGAAACCCTGCTTCCTGCGTTCCACCACGTATCTCAATGGTTTTCAGCCCGGTGATCCCCATTGATATAATATCTGCCTGGGCATCTTCCTTAATAGGCGTATCTTCCTGGAGCGCGAGTTCCACAATGATGGTGTTGACATCTTCCGGATCAATTCTGATGGAGGCAATGGACCCCACATCGATCCCCACAAATTTAACCGAAGTGCCCACATTAAGGCCACTGACCGACACGTCGCTATACGCCACATAATAGCTCTCTTTTCGCTCAAACAAGTTACGGGCCGTAAAGTACCCGATCAGGAGCAGTAGCAGCAGGGAACTTACCAGAATAAAAATCCCCAGGCGGACTTTTTGTGCTTTTTTCATTGTTTCTATGGTTTAATTTCCGGCCGGGTTAAGCCAATCTTTATTGATATAAAAATACAAAAATATTCGGAAAAAATCAGATGTCTTCCCTGGACATCAACTTCAGACCGGTGGAAACATAATAGCCATAGCCTTCTTCTTTATCAGAAAAAATGAAATAAGCCTCCAGGTCATCCCTGTCTTCCACAAAACTAATCGACTCATCAAGCCCCATCACCATAATTGCGGTAGCATAAGCATCGGCCGACATAGCGTCCGCGGCAAATACCGAAACACTCATCAAATTATGATCTGCCGGATAACCGGTTTCCGGATCAATGGTATGGGAATACCGACGCCCGTCTTCCTCGTAGTATTGCCTGTAATCACCGGAAGTCGCCAGGCCCTGATCCATGATCTCTACAAAATAGTGCCACTCCTGTTCCGCATCCGCCTCACCGGCCGGGATCTCCAATCCAATTTTCCATTTGCTTTCATCGGGTTTAACTCCTTTTGCCACCAGATCTCCGCCAATCTCCACCAGGTAAACATCCACTCCTTTTGATTCCAGGAACTTCCCGACCACATCCGCTGCATATCCTTTGGCGATGGCATTGAAATCCAGTTGCCCCCTGTCGTCATCTTTCACCACATGACCGTTTTCCAGGCGGATCTTCTCGTAACCCACGACATCAAGCAAACTGTCCACCTTCGCCTGCGTCATATCCGCCCGTTCAGACGGTCCAAAGCCCCAGGCGTTGACAAGGGGAAACACCGTGGCATCGAATGCCCCGTCCGTTTCCCCGGAGATTTCCATGGAACGGCGAAAAACGACCTCGAAGTAATCATCCACCCGGGTCTCTTCATTCCGGTTGATCCTGGATAACAACGACTCCCGGTCGTAAAAAGACAGCGAGGAATTGAAGTCCTGTAAAAGACTGTCAATTTCAGTGTCGAAGGCCGTTCCGTCATCTTCATAATACGTGATCGAATAATACGTGCCGAACACCAGACCACGAATATTTACCATCTGCGGACCACTGTAAGGCGCCCCACATCCGGTAAACAATAATCCACTGATCAAAAAAAACAAAATCCAATTTTTCATGCTAGTTATGTTTGACCCCTTCAGGGTCATGATACGTACAATACATGTTGCCCTAGTAACGTGTGACCCCTGCGGGGTCATGATACGTACAATACATGTTGCCAAAGTGCCAGTTACATTTGACCCCGCAGGGTCGTAACTATCCGAACGGAGGCGCGCAGCGCCGACCAACCAACAACCGCTTGGGCCGTTTACCAGTCCGTTAGTCTTTTCCCCTCTCCTCAGCCCATGAAAACCAACAACCAGAGGGGCGCCAGCCCTCAACCAACCAACAACCGCTCGGCCCATTTCCCAAGCCATCGGCATCTTCCCCTCTCCTCCGCCCATGAAAACCAACAACCAGAGGGGCGTCAGCCCCGACTAACCAACAACCATCCAGCCCCGTCCAACGTTCACGGGCAATCCCCACGAACCTCCGCCCATGAGAACCAACAACCACCTCAGCCCATTTCCCAAGCCATCGGCATCTTCCCCAAACCTCCGCCCATGAGAACCAACAACTGGAGGAGGCGAAGCCTCCGACTAACCGGAGGGTGCGAAGCACCCGACTTAAAGCGGTTCCATGTGTACTGATATAAAGGTATCCTCCCCATACTTTGCTCTCAGCACTTTCTCAAGGGCTACAGTAATATCGTGGGCATCCTTTACATTCATGTCATGTGGTACCTGTATATGCAAATCAATCGCAATATTGCTGCCGATCTTCCTGGTTTTTAAATCATGGGGGTTGTACACTCCTTCCACCCCGGCCGCCAGGCCAAGGATCTCTTTTTCAGTTTCTGACGGAAGGGATGTTTCAATTAATTCAAGCAGCGCAACTTTTACAATTACAAACCCCACCTTAAAGATAAAAAAACTCACCAATATGGCCGCCAGCGGATCCAGGATGACCCATTTCGGACCCAAAAAAATGGCACCCCCGATCCCGGCCAGGGTAGCCAGGGAAGAATAGACATCACTGCGATGGTGCCAGGCATTGGCAATCACCACCGGGCTGTGGTTACGTTTTCCCGCACGGATGGTATAGCGGAACAAAATCTCCTTAATGACAATGGAGAAAACAGCCGCATAAAAAGCGATCATGCCCGGCCGTTGCAACGGGCCATCCGTATAATGCGTATAAATATTCCCGGCCCCACTATACAATATACCGACACCCACGCCAAACAGTACCACACCAACAAAAGCCGCGGCCAGTGTTTCCACTTTACCGTGACCGTATTTGTGATTCCCGTCACGGGGTTTGGCAGCAACTTTCAGGCTGCCGGCAATCACCAGGTCGGTAATGAAATCACTGACTGAATGGATGGCATCAGCCACCATAGCGGAACTCCGCCCGAGAATCCCGGCTGCCAACTTTAAGAGGGTAAGGGCGATATTGGCAAAAAAACCAACCCATATCACCTGGCTGGTTTGTTTGAGACGGCTGTTTTTCACAAAGTTAACCTCCAAAATCGTCAAGGTCAATATTTTCTTCAGGAACACCAAGATTGTCAAGCATATCCAGCACCGACTCATTCATAATGGGCGGCCCGCAGATATAATACTCAACTTCTTCAGGCTCCTTATGGTCTTTCAGGTAATTGTCAAGTGCCACCTGGTGGATGAAACCGGTATAGCCATCCCAGTTATCTTCCGGCAAGGGTTCCGACAAAGCGATGTGGAAGCTGAAATTGGGAAACTCTTTCTCTATTTTCCTGAAATCCTCTTCATAAAAGACCTCACGTTTAGAGCGGGCTCCGTACCAGTAAGAAACCTTTCTGTCTGTTTTCAGGGTATGAAACATGTGGAAAATATGAGACCGCAGGGGAGCCATTCCGGCACCACCGCCAATGTAAACCATTTCCCTTTCGGTTTCCTTGATAAAGAAATCGCCGTAGGGTCCGGAAATGGTGACTTTATCGCCGGGTTTACGGGCGAAAATATAGGAAGAACAAATGCCCGGATTCACATTCATGAAACGGTTTTTCTTTTTGTCCCAGGGCGGGGTGGCAATACGCACGTTCAGTTTGATGATATTTCCTTCGGCCGGGTGATTCGCCATGGAATAGGCGCGAAAAATACCCTCGGAGTTTACCATCTTCAAATCCCACAAATTAAGGTTGTCCCAATCCGGCTTGAACTTATCCTCCACATGAATATCCTTGAACTCCACTTCACATGGGGGCACATCCACCTGGATGTAACCACCAGATTTGAAGTCCATATCTTCTCCTTCTGGCAGCTTCACCACGAACTCCTTGATAAAAGTGGCCACATTCTTGTTGGAAACCACCTCACACTCCCATTTTTTGATGCCGAAAATCTCTTCGGGCACCCGGATATCAAGGTCCTGCTTCACCTTTACCTGGCAGGCCAGTCTCGATTTCTCCTGGATCTCCTTGCGGGTAAAATACCCCACCTCGGTGGGAAGAATATCACCGGCACCGTCAAGCACCTGGCATTTACACATGGCACAGGTCCCTCCTCCTCCACAAGCACTCGGAAGATAAATTGAATTGCTGCTCAGCGTGGTCAGCAGAGTATCACCGGCATTCACGTCCAGCTCTTTTTCTTCGTTGATGTTGATCTTCACGGGGCCGCTGGGAACCAGCTTAGCCCTGGCGTACAAAAGCACACCAACCAGCAGAAGAATCACCAGCAGGAAAAAAACCACGCTGAGTATGATGATCCAATAATTAGCGACGTCTAACAGTATCATATCAATCTCTTTATAATAAAATTACAACTCTATCCCCATAAAGCTCATAAAAGCAATGCCCATCAGCCCGGTGATAATGAATGTGATTCCCAGCCCCCGAAGAGGTGCAGGCACATTGGAGTAACGTATCTTCTCGCGGATGGCTGCGATGCCTACAATGGCCAGGAACCATCCGACTCCGCTGCCCAGGCCGAATGCGGTAGCTTCAGCTATGTTTGCATAGTTTCTCTCCTGCATAAAAAGTGAACCTCCCAGTATGGCACAGTTCACAGCAATCAGGGGAAGAAAGATCCCCAGGGAACTATACAGCGTCGGGCTGAACTTCTCAATAATCATCTCCACCAGCTGGACCATAGCCGCAATGATGGCAATAAACATGATAAAAGTCAGAAAACTCAGGTCTGCCTCCGCAAAACGGGGGCTCAGCCAGCTGAGAGCGCCTTTGGCCAGGATAAAATTCTCCAGCAGGTAATTGATGGGTACAGTAATAACCAGCACAAATATCCCCGCTGCCCCGAGCCCGATCGAGGTACCGACCGTACGGGAAACGGCCAGGTAGGAACACATGCCCAGGAAATAGGCAAACACCATATTGTCAATAAAGATCGACCTTACAAATATGCTGACAAGTTCTTCCATTGGATTGTGTTTTTTTGTCTTAACTAATATCGATCAAATCCCTGTCCTTATACCGGTGCACCCAGATGATGATTCCCACAGTGATCAGTGCCATGGGCGGCAGGATCATAAACCCGTTGTCTTCATACCCCATCTCATACATAAAGCCGGGAATGACATTGTACCCCATCAGGGTTCCGGAACCAAGTAACTCCCTGAAGAACCCTACGGCCAGCAACACCCAGGCGTAACCAGCCGCATTGCCGATGCCGTCCAGGAAAGAGGGCCAGGGTTTATTCTGGAGGGCGAAAGCCTCCAGCCGACCCATAATAATACAGTTGGTGATGATCAACCCTACAAACACTGACAACTGGCGGCTTACATCATACACAAAAGCTTTCAGCACCTGGTCAACCAAAATAACCAGGGAAGCGATCACGGTCAGCTGCACAATGATCCGGATGCGTGGCGGAATGGTCTTCCGCAGCAGGGAAATGATCACGTTCGCCAGCCCCATTACCGCTACCACCGAAATAGCCATCACGATGGAGGTGCGAAGCTGCACGGTAATGGCCAGCACTGAACAAATACCCAGTACTTGCACATTAATTGGGTTGTCTTTCCCCAGCGGGTTGGTCAGCAGCTTTTTATTCTTCGGGGAAAACAGTACCTCTTTTTGGTTGTTATCGTTCTCACTCATGATGATTTGATTTTTTCAAAATACGATTTATACACCTCCAATCCGTTACGCAACATATCGGTCACTCCATTTGAAGTGATCGTTCCTCCACTGATGCCATCCACAGCATGGGGATCGTCATCGGGAGCACCCCCCTTGACCACCCTGACAGGACGAAAATCCCCGTCCTCATCAAAGATCTTTTTCCCTTTGAATTGCTCCTCAAAACTTTCTCCGGAAATCTCCGCACCCAGCCCGGGTGTTTCACTTGAGTGGTCAAAATTGGCCCCGGCAATGGTCTTCACGTCAGACTCCAGCCCTACATACCCCCAGATCGGCCCCCACAAACCATTGCCCCGAACAGGCACTACGTAAAAAGTTTCTCCATCCACATCGGCGATAAAAACAGGAAGCTGCCGCTCCTCAACGGGCTTACGATTCTCATCCTGCAGTTCCACCTCAAATGCATCGCCTTCCAGTTCTTCGCCCTGGTGATCCACAATTTTGGTAACAGTGATGTATTGATTGAACAACGCTTCGGCCTCATCGCGGGATGCCGGAATATCAATGGCAGCAAGTATATTCTGCATCTTTTCCATACGCATGTTGCGCTCCTGCATAGGCCTGAGCAATGTCGCCGCACCCGATAGCACCAGGGCCACGATCACCACCATTGCGGAGGCATAAAGAAAAATATAACGGTTTGTCATTGTGTAGAAATTTTATCAGGTTTATGACTGGGGCTTTGCCTCCAAGGGTTATACCCGTTTCAGCCTCCTTTTAACATTTGCCCTGACCACGTAATGGTCAATCAGGGGCGCAAACACATTCATGAACAAAATGGCCAACATCATTCCCTCGGGAAAGGCCGGGTTCACTACGCGGATCAATAAGGTGATCACACCAATTAAAAACCCGTATACATATTTACCGGTCCCGGTTTGCGAAGCACTCACCGGGTCAGTGGCCATATAAACCGTTCCAAAAGCAAATCCGCCCATGATTAAGTGATAGTAAGCCGGAATCTCCATGAATTCATTGACCGCAAAAAGGTTAAACAGCAGCCCCATGAACATCCCGCCTGCCACCACCGACAACATGATTCGCAAACTTCCGACACCCGTGGCGATCAGCACAAATGCACCAAGCAATATGGCCAAAGTGGATGTTTCACCGATTGACCCGGGAATGTTCCCCAAAAACATCTCCAGGGCTGACGGCAATGATTGGATTTCACCGGTGGCCAGCACCGCCAGTGGCGTAGCACCTGAAAAGCCGTCCACCAGCTGCTGCCCTTCCTGCAAAGTGGTATAGATCCATACCTCATCGCCCGACATATGGGCCGGATAAGCAAAAAACAGAAATGCACGCGCAAGCAGGGCCGGGTTCAGGATGTTCATGCCGGTACCGCCAAACACCTCCTTGCCGATAATCACCGCAAAGACCGTGGCCACTGCCACCATCCACAAAGGAGTAGTCACAGGAATGATCAAAGGAATGAGCAAGCCTGACACCAGGAACCCCTCGTTCACCTCATGATCACGGATGGTTGCGAACAAAAACTCAATGGCCAGTCCGGCAGCATAACTGACAATGATCAGGGGCAACACCCTGAGCACACCGAACCAGAATGCCTCAAGAACGTCCACATCCACTCCAATGGCCTGGTAATGCTGGTATCCCACATTCCACATACCGAAAAGAAGTGCCGGAATCAGGGCGATCAACACGTGAAACATGGTCCGCTTCATCTCCATGGCATCCCGGATATGACTTCCGCGGGTGGTCACGTCCCCTTTGACAAAAAGAAATGTCTCAAATGCCTCAAATGTGCGATAGAATTTTGACAGCCTCCCATCCTGCTCAAAATGCGGCTTGACCTTTTTTTCTATTAAGTTGTGTAAAGCTTTCAATGTTACGTTGTTTAAGAGATTAACAAACGAATGTCACTGATCAGGCAAACTCTTTCTGAATATTATCAAGTCCGTCACGGATGACAGACTGAATTTCGATTTTG
>PWHO01000178.1 GCA_003555385.1 Bacteroidales bacterium | reverse complement strand
TGGAAATAAAAATACTGCACTTGACCACGTTACTGAAATCCATGCCGGCCTCCTCCAGGATGGCACCCAGGTTCTTCATCACCATATGGGTCTGTTCCTGAACATCACCCTTTACCAGTTCACCGTTTTCAGGATTCAATGGGATCTGCCCGGAAACGTAAAGGGTGTCATTTACTTTAACTGCCTGGTTGTAGGGGCCCACAGGTGCGGCCGCTTTCTTTGTTTTAATAATGGTTTTCATACGATTGAGTTATTGAGTTATCAAAATACCCCCTTCCGGGGATGAGTGTCTGCCGCAGCGGTATTGCCCAAAATTAATTAATTTTGCGCTTCTCAGCGATTCGGGACCCATGCATATTCTCATTATTGACAATTACGATTCATTCACCTACAACCTCTATCATATCATAGAGGCTGTCATGCCCGAAAATTACCGGCTGACCGTCAGGCGCAATGACGAGATCTCCGCCAGGGAAGCAGGTAAATTTGACCGTTTTGTGATTTCCCCGGGTCCGGGACTTCCCGCCAACGCCGGCATCAGCTGTGAACTGATCCGAAAATATGCCGGTAAGAAAAGTATACTCGGTATTTGCCTGGGGCACCAGGCCATCGCAGAGGTTTTTGGCGGAAAGCTGATGAACCTGGATTCGGTATTGCACGGCAAAGCCATCAAAACTTCCGTAACACAAAAAAACGAACCCCTGTTTGCCGGGTGCCCGGCACATTTCGAAACAGGGCGCTATCATTCCTGGGTGGTGGATCCGGAATCCCTGCCGGCTGAACTGGTCACCACGGCCGTAGATTCACTGGGGCTGGTCATGGCCATATCCCACAAAAACCTTGATGTTAAGGGCGTACAGTTTCATCCGGAAAGTGTAATGACAGGCACAGGCAGACAAATACTCAAAAACTGGGTAGAGCACGCCTGGTAAAATCCTCTTCATCGCCTGGTAACGATCCGCTTCATGCCCCAATACAGCCAAATAAACGCGTGACCTGCGGTCCGACTAACTATCCCTGGTAGTAAATCCGTTTCACACGCCGCGACACAGAAGTAAACACCTCGTAGGGGATCGTGTCCAGGGCATCGGCCAGTTCGGTTACCGGCAACTGAGGGCCGAAAACAATCACCTCATCTCCCTCCCTTACGTTCAGCCCCGTCACGTCAACTGCACACATATCCATGGAGATCTGCCCCACAACCGGGGCCACATTCCCATTTACGAGCAACCTGCCATTTCCGTTTCCCAGGCGGCGATTCAGCCCGTCTGCATACCCGACCGGTGCAATGGCCACGACCATGTCTTCGGTGGCAACCCCGGCACGTCCGTAGCCGACCGTTTCACCCGCGGGTATATGCTTCACCTGTGAAACCACCGACCGGAAAGTGCTTACATGCCTGAGCAGGGGTTGAATTTCAGGATCTCCGCTTACCCCGTACAACCCGATACCGAGCCGAACCATGTCAAAACGGGCATCGGGGAAACGGGAAATGGCCGAAGAATTACAAATATGTTTCATGAAAGGGTAACCAAGCAGGGTTTCCATCCTGGTACAAACATCACGGAATCTTTCGATCTGTTTCCGGGTAAACGAATCGTGGGCCGGATCTTCGCTGGCAGCCAGGTGGGAGAACACAGAGGCGACTTTGATGCGCTGATTCGCCACGATCATCTCCGCCAGCTTGTCCACTTCCCCGGGCAAAAATCCCAGTCGATGCATGCCGGTATCAATTTTCAGGTGTACCAAAAACGGATCCTGGCCGGTGGATGATTTGTCCAGCTCAGCCATCAGCCTTTTCAACACAGGAAACCCGTAAATCTCCGGCTCCAGCTTATGCTGGATCAGGGTTTCAAAACTCCGGACCTCCGGGTTCATTACGATCACAGGTAAATGAATCCCTCCCTCACGTAATTCTCTTCCCTCATCTGCATAGGCCACCGCGAGGTAATCCACATGATGATACTGCAGCATACGGGCAACCTCCACACTCCCGCTCCCGTAAGAAAAAGCTTTGACCACACCCATTGTTTTCACCCCGGGAGTCAACACCGACCGGAACACATTCAGGTTATGGATCAGTGCATCCAGATCCACCTCGAGCAAAGTCTGGTGATCTTTTTGCTGCAACAGGTTACTTAACCGCTCAAATCCAAATACCCTGGCCCCTTTCAGCAAAATGGCCTCGTTGTTGAATTCAGAAAAGTCTGTTTCTGCAATAAACGTTTCGGTGTCGGGATAAAACATGGCGGGCAATGCAAAATCTTCTCTCCGGGAAGAAATATCCGGGCCGATACCGATCAAACGATCCACCCCTTTTGATGAAAGCAGCGACTGGACCTCTTTATACAACTCATCGGGCGGAATCCCGCTCTGCAGGATATCCGACAGGATAAGGGTCTTCTGTTGATGCCGGGGCTGGCTGCTCAGGAAGTCCAGGGCAATGGCCAGTGAATGCAGGTCGGCATTGTAAGAATCATTGATGATGGTGGAATTGTTGACCCCCTCCTTCATTTCCAGTCGCATGGCCACCGGCTGCAACCGCGGCAAGCCGGAAATGATGAGGTCATCCCCGTAACCCGCATGTTTCAGATAAGCCAGGCAATGCATCGCATTTTCCACCGATGCATCATCGCTGAAAGGGATCTTGACCATCATCCGGCTTCCGCGGCAACTCAAAGAAACAAGGCATTGCCCCTCTTCCTTTTCCAGGTGAACAATCCGCAGGTCAGCCTCAGGGTCA
>PWHO01000088.1 GCA_003555385.1 Bacteroidales bacterium | reverse complement strand
GTTCCATCAACCTGGCGATCGACTACTCATATACAACTTTTGATGTATTCTCCAACGTCAACACCTTCTCCGTACAATTCGGATTTTAAACCATTGGATACGACGCATGTTAACCAGATATCTTAATAAGACTTCGATACTGTCCCTACTGGCAGCCCTGCTCATTATGGGCGCCTGCACCGAGGACAGCAATATCATTTTCGATCCCGACCATGAATATGACGATATCGATCCTGTGGTGTCCCAGGTCATACCGGAGCGAAGCGCGTTTGCCGGGGTTGGAACAGTAACCCCGACCGGGATTGAACCGGTGATCATCACTGGCCAGAATTTCGGGACCGACAAGTCCCAGATCATCGTCTATTTCGGAACGAGCCGGGCCGAGATCCTTTCATTGCAGGACGACCAGATATTGGTCACCCCTCCGAACGATCCCGGTGCAAACCGGAGGATCCGTGTGGTGAAAGTCCGTGCGGAGAAATACTCGGAGTTTCCCGAGGATCCTGAAGAACAGTATGAGTTGCGCCAGATATTTTCTCCGTACCCGGTTTTTGAGGATGCCGACACCCCTCGTGCCATAACCACCGGATTTGAGGGCGAACTCTATGCCATGAACGTTATACCCGATGGCAATGACGGAATCGTCATGGTTGACAAGGATGAGGAAGAATTTGTCCAGATCAGTGCCAAGCGTGAGGACTGGCTCTACAGTAGAATTCATCATGGACCCGACGGGTACGTTTATGGCACACGAGGTGGCAATGTCAACGTGATATATCGGGTAGATGCCTCAATAGGCCTTGGTGGTGGCGATGCGCCGACGCCGGAGATATTTACCCGGGATATACCGCGCGCGCAGGGGGTACAGGATCTTACATTTGACAGCAACGGTTATTTATGGGCCTGTTATCCCAACAACATCCTCAGAGCTGATCCAGCTTCTGCAGCAGTGGTGAGTTATCCCATGCAGGGAGATATCAGAACAGTTCGATATTCCGATGGCTATCTTTACGCTGCGATTGTCAGGGATGGAGAATCCGGCATATGGAGAGTGCCCATATTGGGTGACGGCACACCCGGTGAAGAAGAATTGTACGTCATGATGCCATCCAATGACATCCGCGTGCGCAGCATGGCCTTCACGGCAGGAGGCGATCTTGTGATGGCGGTCAACACTATTGCATCGCTTATGATCTACCGCCACGGAGAGGTCGGGGAGCTGTATCCGGGAATCATGCCGCCGGGGGCTACCACCCTGGCCGTTTCCAGCGAGAATCCCGAGCAGCTGCTTGTCGGCATCATCGGCACGTCCATCGGTGGTGTCACCTCCCAGACCCGGGTGCTGAGGCTGGAGATGGAACAGGAAATGGAATTGTTCTACGGGACTTTTTAAAGCTGTTAAAACAATAAAAAAAACGTTTTGACCAAAATTTAACATTGCGTATTTGACACAGGTGGCATAACTTGTCACTTGTGCTGAATACAGGCAGCAAAGATTGTTGGCATACGCCTTCATATCACATCACAAAAAAAACAGGAGACATATTATGAAAAAAGCATTACTGCTTTTGGCAGCTGTACTGATACTGCCAATGTACACGTTTGCACAGAATGGCTGGGAATTCGAATCTATTTTACCAGCCGACTCTTCCGTGGTAGGTATTCACGGTTTGGCATTTGACCATGATGGCAGGCTGTGGGCTGCTCATCATTATACGGCAACCATAGATGGAGAGCCCACCAATCCAATCTACTGTATTGACCCTGTTACAAAAGATTTCTGTGAAGACATCCCGTACCTTATCGGGACAACCCAGGCTGATACCTTGCTGCGATTTGCAAATCACAGGGGGCTGGCAACAGCACCAGACGGCACAATACTGGTTTTCTCTGCCGGTTATCGTTCAAACGCAGATCAGGCACCGGTTACGGCAGTTCCCTATATCCATCGTTTTGACCCTGCTACAGGTGAAGGTGTTGCAGCTGTTGGATACCCGGGAATGGGTCCAATCCATGGAGCGGTTGACAGATATGGCGACATATTCATTTCCAGTGTACTTCCGGATCACCCGATTGTAATGCTGGATGAGGATTTCGAATTCGTGCTGAATGTAGTTGACAGTCGGCCTGCATTTGCCCGGTCAATTGCTGTGTTTACGGATGAAAACGATGTAACCCGGGTTTATCAGCCCACCAACTTTACTACTGTAATTGGTGAGGGTGATGACGCAGAAGAGGTAGGAGGACGTGTGGCAATATATGAGGGGGACTTCATCGCAGGTTTTACACCCTTGGACACGCTCTCGCTGATCGGCATGGATCCGGGAGCCGCCTCGGTATATCCCGGCAATGGCGTGCTCTTTGTACCTGCTTCCGGTTCAGGTGGAGCACCGGAAGGTGATCCCGAAAGATGGGACGCCCTGACTATTTACGGAATCAATGTCAAAGGTGCTGGTGACATCGATGTAGTGGATCAACTTACCTGGCACTTTGGTGATGCTGATCCCTTCAATCCGGTATACAGAGGTATGGCAATTTCAAAGGATGGCTTGAATCTTGCTGTAGGTGGATTTACGTCCACAACTCCTGTTCAGTGGTTCACTCGTGATTCCGTACTGGAAATCGAAACCAGTGCAGGCGAGCGCCTTTCCGAACTGCCTGAAGGCTACAACCTCGGCCAGAACTACCCGAACCCGTTCAACCCGACCACGCAGATCAGCTTTGAAATCGGTCAGGCTGGAATGACCTCCC
>PWHO01000190.1 GCA_003555385.1 Bacteroidales bacterium | reverse complement strand
CAGCCATAATGGTAGGCTTGGCAACAGGGATTTGAACTTTTAACAGTTTCTGCATGGGGGTCGCCCCAAAGGCATCTGCCGCTTCAATCAATTCATGGGGCACCTGCCTGATGCCCAGGTTGGTCAGTCGGATCAACGGGGGGAGGGCGAACACAAAGGTTGCCACCACACCCGGCACCAGACCCAACCCGAAAAACATCACTGCCGGAATCAGGTATACAAAAGCCGGCATGGTTTGCATAAAATCAAGTATTGGCCTGATGATGGAATTAAAACGGTCACTCCGGGCAGCATAGATCCCAAGCGGTAATCCGACAACCATTACCAGCACCTCAGCCGTTAACACCAGAGCGAGGGTTTCTACAAAAGGAACCCATAAACCGATGTTTTCGGTGATCAACAGGCCAACAATGGCGAAAATACTCATCTGCCAGCCTGCCAGTTTCCAGGTGAGTGCTGCAATGAGTAAGATCAGAATGATGGGGTGTACAAGAAGCATCCCGTCTTTGAAGTTGTTCACCAAAAAATAAACGAAGGCACTGAAGCCGTCAAATACCGGTCCGAATTCACTGACCAGGAAATCTACCGCAGCAGACACCCAGTCTCTGATGGGTATACGAAATGGAAACATTGGTTTTTTGCTTTACAGAATATTAATCATCTTCTTTTTCATGCTGACCGATCATTTCATCCTCCTGTTCTGAGAGGGCCGAAATGATATTGCCTTTCACGATCACTCCCTGCAATTTATTCTCCTCATCCACGACTGCTATTGGTCCGAATTCGGTATTGTTATATATGTTCATGACCTCGGTCATGGACTTATCAGGAGTTACCGTAGATGGCTGATGCAACAGGGATTGGTCGAAAGGCACCTTCTCCTGCTCCTTATGCTTGTTCAGATATTCCACAAGCTCCCGGGCACGAATGTACCCTTTCAGATTCCGCTTTGTATCGGCCATTAAGATCCCGGTCAGGTTGTTTTTTCTGATCTTTCGAAGAATGGTCCTTGGTCCGTCACCGGGGAAGGCCCTTTCAACGGTGGGCTGCATAATCGATCCGGCAGTCAGGACAGCTGCCCGGTTCATGTCTTCCACGAAGGCCCTCACGTAGTCGCTTGCAGGTTTAGAAATGATTTCTTCCGCGGTCCCGATCTGCTCAATACGGCCATCTTTCATAATGGCGATGCGATCACCTATCCGAAAGGCTTCATCGAGGTCATGCGTCACAAAGATGATGGTTTTCTGCATTTTATCCTGCAGCTCCAGCAATTCATCCTGCATCTGCCGCCGGATAAGCGGGTCAAGTGCACTGAAAGCTTCGTCCATCAGCATAATCCCCGCATCAACGGATAAACCGCGGGCCAGTCCGACACGTTGCTGCATACCACCTGAAAGCTGGGATGGAAAGCTGTTTTCATTACCGGTAAGCCCCACCTGTTCGATCACCTTCATGGCTTTTTCACGACGCTCTTCTTTGTCGACGCCCTGAAGCTCCAGGCCGAACTCCACATTTTCCACAACAGTCCGGTGAGGCAAAATGGCAAAATTCTGAAAAACCATCCCGCAAAATTGCTTGCGCCGGAACTCCCGAAGCTCATTGGTGTTCAGTTTGGTAATGTCTGTCCCGTCAATGATGATCTCACCAGATGTGGGCTCATGCAAACGGTTCAACAAACGCTCCAGGGTAGATTTACCGCTGCCGGAAAGGCCCATGAGTACAAAAATCTCTTTTTCATGTACATCAAAGGAAACATCGTAGACACCCACAACCTGCTTATGGTCATTCAGGATGTCTGCCTTGCTCTTTCCTTCCTTAAGTGCTTCAAGGGCCTTTCCTGGCTGGCGGCCAAAAATTTTTGTCAGGTTTTTGACAACAATTTTTTCTTTCATAAGAAATTCAAAAAAATTATGGCAACCATTGATTTACCCTGTCGCGGTTGTCTGCAATCCAGGTTCTGGCTGCTTCCATGGGATCCATTCCATCTTCGATATATCCCATTACCACGCCAATTTCCTCAGGGGTCCAGTAAAAGTTATCCAGGAGCTGGTAAACATCAGATGATTTTTCATTCAACCCGGGATGCACAAATGTACCAATGTGCTCTTCTTCTCCGAAAGTTTTTCTTGGGTCCTCAAGGTATTTCAGGTCATAGCTGGCAAATTTCCAGTGCGGGGTCCAGCCGGTAACCACGATCCACTCTTCGCGATCAATGGCACGTTCCAGTGCAGCTGTCATGGCAGCGTCAGAACCGGAAAGAAGATTGAAATCAAGGTCATATTCCTCCAGTGCCTCTTCACTGGCTGACATGATACCGGCACCGGGATCAATACCAGTGACTTCTCCACCGAACTCATCCCGGTATTCATTCATCTCTTCGATGCTGTTAATGGTCACATAGGATGGTACAACCCACCCAATCCTTGCACCATCCAGGTTGGGTCCGAGGTTTTCCACATCATCTCTTGTTTGCTCATAATAGGCGTCATGCGTGACGGGCAGCCAGGCAGTTACCATGGCATCAAAATCACCACGGGCAAGTCCCATCCACATCGGGCCGGCATCAACGGAAGTCAGGTTGACATTCATCCCGAACTCATCCTCAATAATGGCAGCCACCACATGGCTGGATGCATTGGCGCAATCCCACAATACATAACCGATCTCAATTTCATCGGGCTGCGGAGCGCAGGATTTAAGATTAAACATTGCCGTCATGGATATCAGTACGACTGATACCATTACAATGGCTTTTTT
>PWHO01000332.1 GCA_003555385.1 Bacteroidales bacterium | reverse complement strand
TTTTCTCCTATCGCTGGAATTTCCAGATGATGGCGGCCAATGACTATATCGTAGTGGCTCCCAACAGGAGAGGCCTGCCGACTTTCGGGCAGGACTGGAATGACCAGATCAGTGAAGACTGGGGCGGACAGAATATGGACGATTACCTCAGTGCCATTGATGCGGGGAAACAGGAACCTTTTGTGGATGAGAATCGCCTGGGTGCAGTGGGTGCAAGCTATGGCGGATACAGTGTGTTCTGGCTGGCCGGTCATCACGAAGACAGGTTCAGTGCGTTTATTTCACATTGCGGGTTGTTCAACCTGGAGAGCTGGTATGGAAGCACAGAAGAAATGTTCTTTGCCAATCATGACATTGGCGGTGCCTATTGGGAAGATCCGAAACCTCATAGTTACGATTTCTCCCCACATTTGCATGTAGATCGCTGGGATACCCCCATGATGGTGATCCACGGGGCCAGGGACTACCGCGTTCCCTATGCTGAAAGTTTTCAGGCATTTAATGTAGCCCAGCTCAGGGGAATCCCTTCACGGCTGTTGTTCTTCCCTGATGAGGGCCATTGGATCTTGCAGCCCCAAAACGGCATTCTCTGGCAGCGTGAATTTTTTAAATGGCTTGATGAATGGCTGAAGTAAACAAATCTGATAAACAACCACTGTGGCATCAGGCTTTTCTGATTGCCATGGTGGTTCTTTTGGCCGTGCTTTTTATCTATTCCCGTGGTTACAGGGCCTCAAACCGGGCCCGTATGCCCGTGGATACTGTTGAAAGGCAGGCTTTTCCGGATACACTAAGAACCCATGAAGATATGCAAGAAATCCTTCAGCCCCCCGTACGTGATATTGGTCCTGAACAATTGACCGGTCGTGTGGATCCGGCCACTGATACCGGGCTGGTGATTATCGGTGATGCCTATGCAATCCGTGCAGGGATGTATCTGCATGAAGAGGCCTATGACGCTTTCAGGGAGATGCGTGAAGCCGCTTTGGCTGACGGCGTCCGGTTGACGATTTTGTCGGCCTTTCGCACCTTTGATCATCAAAAGAGAATTTGGGAAGACAAATGGCATGGCCGGAGAGAGCTGCACGGCAACGTGATGGCCACCGATATTGATGATCCGGCTGAACGAGCCAGGGAGGTCCTCCGCTTCAGTGCAATGCCCGGAACCTCTCGCCATCACTGGGGTACCGATATGGATCTTAACAGTTTACGGAACAGCTATTTTGAATCCGGTGAAGGTCAGGAAGTTTATGAGTGGCTTTCTGTGAATGCATCCCTCTACGGGTTTTGCCAGCCTTATACGGCACATGGCGACAGGCGTGACGGAGGGTATGAGGAGGAAAAATGGCACTGGTCGTATATTCCCGTGGCGGACGAATACCTGGAGGCTTACAGTCGTTTGATCACCTATCCGCAAATAACCGGTTTCGCCGGTTCAGAAACCGCACCTTCCATCCGTGTGATTGAAAACTATGTGCTGGATATCAACCGCGACTGCCTTGGAGTGGAGTGATTATATCCCGACGCGGTAGTAAGAGGCATAGAACAAATACCTTCCCAGTATTTCCGCCAGCAGCAGACAGGCTGCCCCCGCATATATCAGCCGGGAAGCGGTCCATTGTGCATCCGGCAGCAGGGTAAACCAGTAGGTAAGGAGGCTGAAGCCGGCCAGCATGAGGATGAGCTGACCGTGTCTCCACCAGGGTGATACGGCCGGGCTGAAGAACCCGCTGCTTGCCGCTGCCACATCCGGCTGGATCAGTAACATGTTCAGCAGACTGATGAATACCGCTGCAGCGATCATCAGAAATACCACATTCTGCATCTGACGGATATCCGGAATATCCGGGTTTTTGGAAAAATAAAGTGCCATGAGCACCAGGGTGATACTTCCGCCCAGCATCAGTGCGGAGTTGAAAAAGGCGATGGGGGTGGACGGGGTGTTCCAGAGCGGAACGGTTTGAATCATGTAAATGCGGGCCATGCTCCACACCAGGATAACGCCCACAACAAGGGCTGCCAGGAACAGGTAACTGAACAGATCCCGGTGGGGTATATTGAAATGCAGGGAAGAGAAGGCAATAAAAAGACAAAAAGCCAGCATGGAAACCAGCAGAATCTCCCTGCTCAGCCAGGAAGTGCCGATGTTGCTGAGTGCGTATATTGAGTGCAGGGGAGTGGCCAGGTGAAAGAAGGATATGGCCAGTGCCACCACCATACAGCCCAGGGCCGTGACCATTAGCAATTTTTTTAAATCCAGCGGGATGCTTGTTTCGGTGTTTTTCATCACCAGCGAGAAAAGCAGTCCGGCAATAATAATACCCAGGCTGATCTGTGTCAGCAGGGTGAAAAATACCAGTGGCCATTCGTTGCTGTTCATACACTCAGGGTTTTATTGGGTTATCGGTTGTTTTTATTGTGTTTGACCGGCTAAGATTTTACCTCCTCCCGGTTGGCGATCTGCAACTCCGGGCTTCCCGCCTTGCGGGCATCAGGGTGAGGGGTGATGACAAGGGCCGGTTTGGTATAATGTGATTCGGGCAGCGGAAAGTACTCATTGTCTTTCCCGTGCTTTTCCTGAAGCTCTTCCAGTTCTCCGTAATCGAGCACACGCATGGGGCATGCTGCCACACATGCCGGGGGTTTCCCTTCTTCCAGGTAATCTGCGCAAAAGCTGCATTTGGTCATTACCTTCTTCTCATTGTCAAATTGCAGGGCACCGTAGGGGCAGGTCCATTCGCAATATTTGCATCCCATACACCTGTCGTAATCAATCAATACCACCCCATTGTCCTGTTTGACGATGGCTTTGTTGGGGCAGGCATCCATACAGATGGGGTCTTCACAATGGTTGCAGGCCATGGATACCTGGTAAGCGAAAATATTCGGTATCCACGCCGCCCCTCGCTGAATCCAGTCTCCGCCGCAAACTTCATACACCCGGCGCCAGCGGACGCCCATTGGGGAGTCGTGCTTGTCTTTGCAGGCTACCTGGCAGGTTTTGCAGCCGGAACAGCCGGAGGCGTCAAAATAAAAAGCCAGTTGTTTCATTTATCCTTTTTTTACTTCTACCATCATAGTGTGCTGTGCGTTTCCGAAAGCCAGGGGTGTCCACCTGTGGCTTCTCAGCACATTCACGTTACCCCTGCGGTCAACTCCGTCCTTGTCGGGTTTCCACCATGCCCCCTGCGGGATATTCACCACGCCGGGCATGATCTTGTGTGTCAGCCGGCATGGGATGCAGAGTTTGCCCCTGTTATTATATACCAGCACTTCATCTCCGTCTTTGATGCCCCTGGGTTTTGCATCAATGGGGTTAATGAACACCCGCTGCGGAAAGGCCTCCTCCAGCCAGTCGATGCCGTCGTGGGTAGAGTGTACCCGCGACATGTAATGATGCCCGATGGCCTGCAGGGGATAGGTTTTGCTTTCTTCCCCGAAAGGGCTTTCCCACTCCCGGATGTATTTGGGCACGGCCGGAATGGTATCGGGTTTGCCCATGTCGTATAATGTTTTTGAGAACAGTTCCACCTTCCCTGACGGGGTGTTCAGCGGGTTGTTCTGCGGGTCATTCCTGAAATCGCGCAGGGCTACCTTCGGTTCTTTGACCGGCCGGGTGTACACCCCGCGGTTCATTTCGTGCAGTTTTTCCAGGTCCGGGATGTCGGGGAAGCGGGTGTTGCGGTAATACCTTATCGCCCACTCAATCCATTCCTGCTCATTCCTGCCCAGGGTATATTCATCTTTCAGCCCCAGCCGCTCTGCAAGTTCGGCAGCGATCTGGTAGTCGGTCTTTGTTTCATGGGGCGGTTCCTGTACTTTGGGCATGATGATCACTTCGTCTCCGTATTTCCATCCGTCTTCCAGTCCCCACATCTCAAATTGTGTGCACACCGGGAGTACCAGGTCGGCATACCTGGCCGAAGGAGTCATGAACTGATCCTGCACCGCGATGAACTCTACAAGGCTTTCATCTTCCAGGATTTTGGCTGTGCGGTTGGTGTCGGCATGCTGATTGATCAGGATGTTGGACGCCACGCACCAGATCAGCTTGAGGTTGTTGTCCAGTTTATCCATTCCCCTGACGCCTTCTTCCGGCCCCATCTCTTTGCCTCTCAGGATGGCTTCCGTCCAGAGAAATACGGGAATGGAGGCGGGAACCGGATTTCGTCCGGCTGGGAAAATGTTCCAGAAGGGTCCTCCGTCATCGGCCTGCAAGGCAATTCCGCTGGCCCATCCTCCCGGGATACCCACATTGCCTGTGATTGCCGCCAGTACGCAGCCTCCCAAAACCGGTTGTTCGCCGTAAGCACGCCGCTGCATACCATATCCCTGGTAAAGCATGGCCGGCTTGATGGATCCGTATTCCCGGGCCAGCCGGATAATGGTACTGCGCTGGATGCCTGTAATGGATTCGGCCCACTCCGGGGTTTTGGGCTGTCCGTCACGGGTGCCGAAAATATAATCGTAATAGCTTTCTTCCTCTTCCAGCCCTTCAGGCATCTGTGATTTGTCAAAGCCTGTGCAGCAGCGATCGATGAAATCTTTGTCGTGCAGGTCTTCGGAAATGATCACATGGGCCATGGCGCTCATCAGGGCGGTGTCTGTGCCCGGACGAATGGGGATCCACTCGTCGGCCAGGGCCGTGGCACTCATGCTCATCCGGGGGTCAATACACACTACCTTTGCCCCGTTTTCCCTGGCTTTTTTGATGAAATATTCACTGTTGGTCCCGTCACGCATTTCTGAGGGGTTCCATCCCCACATGATGATGTATTTCGAGTTCACCCAGTCTTGTCGCTGGTTACCGGTAACACTGGTTCCGTAAACGTAAGGGGTGGCACGGCTGATGCAGGCCCAGCTGTAGCTGTTATAGAAGCCCAGTGACCCGCCGTAAAGGTTCATAAGCCGGGCCGCGGTCTGCCTTCCGTTGGTCTGGTTGTAGCTTCCGGTTCCGTAGGGAACCAGGATGGCAGAATTGCCATATTTTTCTTTGATTCTCTTCAACTCTGTGGCCATCATATCAAGGGCCTCATCCCACGAGATCCTTTCAAAACGGCCTTCTCCGCGTTTGCCCACCCGCTTCATGGGGTATTTCAGCCTGTCAGGATGGTATTGACGCCGGCGGTAGGCCCGGCCCCTGATACAGGCCCTGAGCTGGGGGTCGCTGATGTCATCCCCCGGGCGGTCGTCGGTTTCGATGCGCACGATCTTTCCTTCTCTGATTGAAAGCTTTAACACGCATCTGCCACCGCAGTTGTGGGCCGGGCATCCTGCACTGACAATGACGGTGCCGTCCTCTTCAAGTTTGCCCGGCAGCCGGATCCGTTGTTTGCTGTCGGTACAACCAAGCAGGCTTCCGAAAGTTGCTACCCCTCCGGCAAACACGGCCCCCATTTTCAGGAAGCAGCGCCGGTCCATCCCTTTTTTGTCCGGATCGCCGTCCGGTCGAATATGGTCTAAGTCGTGTTCACGCATGATGCAACAGGAGGTTGTTCAGTTTCCGGAATTATTTACGGGGTTTCTGTTTCCAGAGATTCCATATTCCCCATATTGGCAATGCTCATGGTGAGCACCTTGATCACGTCCCGCATGATCTCAATGTCCACCTGCTCCATGGTATCTTCGGGAACGTGGTAGAGGGTGCGCGTGGCAGCCCCCCTGGTGCCGAAGGTGATGGCCGGGATTTTCTCATTGTAAAATACGGCACCGTCGGTGCGCGGGCGTATCTGGTGGTTCCAGGGGCGGCTGACCGGGGTGTAAGGCCGGTGCACCCAGGTGTCGTTATTGTATTCGATTGCTTCAAGCAGGGAGTCCCACGGTTTGGCCGTGGAGGCAAAAAATGAATCTCCCCTTCCGACCATGTCCAGGTTGATCATTGCCTTGATTTGTTCGGTGGAATAGGGAAACTCGTCAATGAAGTGTCTGGCCCCCACAAGACCCACTTCCTCGGCGCCGAAAAGCAGGATAACCAGACTTCGTTTCAGGTCTATTTCAGCTGTGGCCAGGGCTTTGGTGATGCCCAGTGCCAGGGAAACACCCGAGGCATTGTCCATGGCACCCGGGAACAAAACGGGCATCATCCCGAGATGGTCCAGGTGGGCGCCCACTACGATGTATTCATCCCTGAGCTGCGGATCACTTCCTTCGATCATGGCCACCACGTTGGAAGTTTTTCCGTCCGGGTAATATTCGGTGGTCAGCCCGAGTGTGGCTTCTTTGCCTGTTTTGAATGACATGGGTGTGAGGGTGGAGCCGATATGCTCCCTGACCTTTTCCAGCTCGTATCCTGTTCCTGTCAGCAGGTCCTCCACCACTTCGTCGGTGGCCGCCAGGAAAATAAAGTCTTCGTCGGCTGTGGGTCTCGGGCTGGCCACATGATAGGCAAAGATCAGCCCTTTGGCTCCGTTCTCCAGTGCGAATTTCACTTTGTTGGAGTGATCCACGTAGGGCGCCCACAACATCAGGCTGTCCTGGTTGCTTCCGCTGTAAGGTACACCGAGTTCGGTGATCACAATTTTGCCTTCCACGTCAACGCCTGCATAATCGTCATAACCCAGTTCGGGGGCTGAGATGCCATGACCCACATATACCACTTCACCGGTCACTTCCCCGCTGCCGGAGATTCCCCACGGCCAGTAGTCATCGCCATAGGCATAGGATTTGGTTACTCTTTCATCTCCGACCGGTATATGGATCTCCAGCTTTCCTTTATCCTTAACCAGGGTATAAGGCTGATCGAACTCCTGGTAATAGCCGTGTTCAAGAAAAGGGCCCACACCCCATGACTCGAACATGCCCGCTGCCCAGTTTGCTGCCCTGTCATACCCGATATCACCGGCCAGGCGCCCCCGCATCTCCGGGGCGGTCAGGCTATGCATCCAATCAGAAATATCATCTTCGGAAACTGCATGAAGTGCCTTAATGAGTGCATCCCGGTCATTGGCACCATAATCTGCCTGTTGCCCTGCAGCAAAATAAAACGAGAAAAAAACGAGAACAAGCGAAAGGAATACTTTTTTCATGGAATAATTGAATTAAAGACAGCCTGGTAATTGAATGTCACTTGGTTTACGATGGCCCAAATCTACGAAATTTCTTTGGCCGGGATGTGATAATCTTTTATAACTTTAGCCCCCAAAGTGTACCAATGTATAGCCAATCAACCAAAAACAAATCATCATGATCAGACGTTTCGTGCTATTTTCCATGGCGTTTATGCTGTGGGGGCTGCCGCTTTTTGCCTCGGAGGGAACATTGTTGCTCCGCCAGCCCACCATTAGTGATACCCACATCGTTTTTGTGTATGCAAACGATCTTTGGGTGGTTGAACGGGATGGCGGTGATGCCCGGCGCCTGACCAGCAATGAAGGATCCGAGAGTCTGCCACATCTTTCACCCGATGGAAGCCTGGTGGCATTTACTGCCCAGTATGATGGCAATAACGATATTTATGTGGTACCCGTGGAGGGCGGGCAGCCGCGCCGCCTCACATGGCACCCCGGAACCGACCAGGTGCGGGGATGGACCCCTGACGGAGAGCACGTACTTTTTACATCCGGCAGGGAAGGAGTTCCCACCCGTGAGTCAAAGTTTTTTACCATCCACAAAGAAGGAGGTATGCCGGAAAGTTTGCCGGTTCCCCGTGCCAACAACGGACAAATTTCTCCTGACGGCCGCCACGTGGCTTACCAGGAGGTAGGTTTTGTGGATCCGGAATGGAGGAATTACCGGGCCGGGCAGGCCAAGCCGATCTGGATTTTTGACCTTGAAGACCATTCACTGGTCACTACGCCGCAAACAGACAATGAGCGGCACATGAAGCCGGTATGGCTTGGCAACACGGTCTACTTTATCTCGGAGCGTGATTATGCCGCCAATATCTGGTCTTTTGACATGGCCACCCAAACCCTGACCCAGGAAACCTTTCACGTGGAATTCGATGTAAAGAACATCAATGCCGGGGGTGGGGTGATTGTTTATGAACAAGGGGGTGCTTTGCATATCCTGGATCCGGTAAATGACCGGCAGGATCAACTGGTGATCAATGTTCGCGGGGATTTCCACTGGTCGCGTCCGCGCTGGGAAAACCCGGCTGCCACAGCCCTGGGAAACCCTTCATTGTCGCCGAAAGGGCAGCGTGCCCTGTTTGAGTACCGTGGTGAGATCTTTACTGTTCCCAGGGAGCACGGCGATCCGCGCAATATTTCCAACAATACCGGGGTAGCTGATCGTTACCCGGTCTGGTCCCCCGACGGGGAGTCCATTGCATGGTTTTCTGACGAAGCGGGCGAATACCAGCTGGTGATCCGTGATCAGAAAGGTATGGAGGAACCCCGGAAAATCGCCCTGCCTGACCCGTCGTTCTTTTTCCGCCCTGAGTGGTCGCCCGACGGCAGGTACATTGCTTACACCGACACCCATCTGAACCTGTATTATGTGGACCTGGAGAGCGAAGATGTAACCCTGGTGGATACCGACCGCTATGTGACTCCTGAACGTACCATGCACCCTGTCTGGTCGCCCGACAGCCGCTGGATCGCCTATGCCCACACCCTTGAAAGCATGTTCAAGGCCATTGTGCTTTACAATGTGGAAACCGGTGAACGGATCCAGGCAACTGACGGGATGGCCGACGCAATTACCCCGGTCTGGGATGCATCCGGAGATTATCTTTATTTCCTGGCAAGCACCGATTACGGCCCCAATACGGGCTGGCTCGATATGAGTGCCTATGACAGCCCTGTCACCCGTTCGCTTTATGCGATGGTGCTTGCTGAAGACGGAGAATCACCCTTGCTGCCCAGGAGTGATGAGGAGGAAACCGGTGACAATGATGAAGCAAACGACAACGATAATGACAATGAACTGGTCCGTATAGATGCCGAAGGGCTGATGAACCGCATTGTGGCGGTGAATGTTCCGGCCAGGGATTACCGCGGGCTTGTTGCCGGCCCCAAAGGTTATGTGTTTTACACGGAAAATGTACCCGGGCAATTTGGCCAGACCTTGCATCGCTACAATTTTGCCTCGCGTGAGTCGGAAGAGTTCCTGTCGCCTGTAATTCAGGTAGTAACCTCACAAGACAGGGGCTCACTACTTTACCGCAGCGGTTCCACCTGGGGTATTGTCAATACCGCAGGCAGAATACCTAATGTTGGAGAAGGCCGGCTGACGGCTGCCGGAAATATCAGCATGCGGATTGAACCCAAAGAAGAATGGAAGCAGATGTTCAGGGAAGGCTGGCGTTTGCAGCGCGATTTTCTCTACGTGGACAATGTGCATGGCGCACCCTGGGATGACATTTATGAATGGTACAGGCCGTGGGTCGACCATGTGAGGCATCGTACCGATCTGAACTATGTGATTGAGATCATGGGCGGTGAAGTGGCAATTGGTCATTCTTACGTGCGCGGAGGCGACATGCCTTCTGTGGATCGTGTGCCGGTGGGGCTCCTGGGTGCCGATTATGAGGTGGCAGGTGACCATTACCGTTTCAAAAAGATCTATAACGGGGAAGACTGGAACCCCACACTGCGGGCACCTCTTTCCGCCCCGGGCATCCGGGTGAATGAAGGTGATTATCTGCTGGCGGTTAACGGGGTTTCCGTGAATGCATCTGAGAATCTTTACAAATACTTTGAAGGTACGGCCAACCGTCAGATCAGAATCCGCGTAAACAGTGAGCCTGTAATGGAGGGATCCCGTGAAATAACTGTGGTTCCCGTGGCCAATGAGAACCAGTTGCGCATGATGGACTGGGTTGAGGGCAACCGCCGCCTGGTGGATGAATTGTCGGACGGGCAACTGGCTTATGTATATGTACCCAATACAAGCGGGGCGGGTTACCAGTTCTTTAACAGGTATTATTTTGCCCAGCAGGACAAGAAAGGTGCCGTGATTGATGAACGCAACAACGGTGGCGGGTCTGCCGCTGACTATATGGTCGACATTATGAACCGGCAATTGCATGGCTATTTCAACTCCAAGGCAGCCGACAGGCGTCCTTTTACCACCCCGATGGCCGGAATCTGGGGTCCGAAAGTAATGGTGATCAACGAAAGGGCAGGATCCGGCGGGGATTTGCTGCCTTATATGTTCCGTTTCCTGGATATCGGACCCATCGTGGGAACAACCACCTGGGGAGGTCTTGTGGGTATCTGGGATACTCCCTCTTTTATTGATGGAGGTATGATGCAGGCACCCAGGGGCGGCTTCTTTGATGCCGATGGAGAATGGGCTGTGGAGGCTGAAGGGGTGGATCCGGATATTGAAATAGAACAGTGGCCTGACCAGGTTATACGCGGGCATGATCCGCAACTTGAGCGGGCAGTGGAAGAGGCCCTTCGACTGCTGGAAACCGAAGGCGTTGAGCTTCAATCAGAACCTGATCCGCCTTTAAGGTACCGTAGGCCGGAACCGGAAAACTAATCAATCCTTTATAAAACCAACATGTTTAATTATTCACTTTAACCCCCTTTATCAGTATGAAACGATTATTATTATTTTTAATTCCTATCAGTATGATGTTTGCCGGTTGCGGGGAGCAAAAGGAAAATCCCTTTTTTGCCGAGGAATACAACACGCCCTTTGAGGTTCCTCCTTTTGATGAAATTGATAATGAGCACTTTTTGCCTGCCATCGAAGAAGGTATCCAAAGGCACAAGGCAGAGATCGAAGCGATTGTCAATAACCCGGAAGAACCGACTTTTGAGAACACCATCGTGGCATATGGCGAGGCCGGCGATATGCTGAGCAGGGTAAACAGTGTGTTTGGCGGACTTCGTGGTGCGGAAACCAATTCCCGCATGCAGGAGATTGCCCGGGAAACTACCCCGATGCTCTCAGCGCACAGCAACTCCATCCGTATGAACATGGACCTGTTCGAACGGATCGAGGCCGTGTATGAGCAGCGCGAAGAGATGGATCTCGATCAGGAGCAGATGCGCGTGGTGGAGATGTATTACCGTGACTTCGAGCGCAGTGGTGCTGCCCTTACGGATGCTGACCGTGAAAGGCTGGCTGAGATCAACGAAAAAACATCCATGATCTCATTGCAGCTGGGTGAAAATGTACTGGCAGAAACCAATGCTTTTCAGCTCAAGCTGGAGACAGAAGAAGACCTGGCTGGTTTGCCTGAGAGTGTACGTTCGTCTGCAGCCGATGCAGCGGAGAGTGCCGGTGTGGATGCACTGGGGATCGTAACCCTGCACAATCCGAGCTGGATTCCCTTCCTTACTCATTCTGAGCGTCGTGACCTCCGTGAGAAAGTATTCAGGGGTTATTTTATGCGCGGTGACCATGACAACGAGCATGACAACAAGGATCTCTTTGCAGAACTGATGCAATTGCGCCTTGAGATGGCACAGCTGCTTGGGTACAACAATTACGCGGAATACTTCCAGGCCATCCAGATGGCTGAAAGGCCGGAAAATGTGTATGACTTCCTTCATGAACTGTGGGAACCTTCGCTGGCACTGGCCAAACACGAGCGTGACCAGATGCAGGAGATCATTGACCGTGAAGGCGGCGGTTTCGAGCTGGAATCATGGGACTGGTGGTATTATGCAGAAAAACTGCGCAAAGACTTGCACGACCTGGACGACGCTGAGTTGCGCCCCTATTTTGCCATTGAGAATGTCCGTGACGGAAACTTCATGCTGGCCAACAAACTGTTCGGTCTGACTTTTGAGTATCGTCCGGAAGTACCTGTGTACCACGAAGAGGTGGAGGCTTATGAAGTCTTTGACCGTGACGGCAGCCACCTGGGTATCCTGTTCATTGACCCCCATCCGCGGCCGGGTAAGCGCGGTGGCGCATGGTGCGGCACCTATCGCAGCGGTTCTTATGAGAACGGGGAGAAAATTTATCCCATTGTGACCATGGTGATGAACTTTACCCGTCCTTCAGGCGGACAACCTGCACTGCTTACCTTTGATGAAACCACCACGTATTTCCATGAGTTCGGACACGCACTGCATAACTTCTTTGCAGACGGACGTTACAGCAGGACCAGCCGCAGTGTGCCAAGAGACTTTGTGGAACTGCCATCGCAGATCCTGGAGAACTGGGCAGGTGATCCTGAATTCCTGAAAGAGTACGCCCTCCATTATGAAACCGGTGAACCTATGCCGGAGGAACTGATGGAAAGACTGATTTCAGCCCAGCATTATGGCCAGGGATTTGCCATGACCGAGTACCTGGCAGCTGCCATTCTTGATATGGACTGGCACACTGCTGACCACGGCGGAAATATTGATGTCCGTGCGTTTGAAGACCAGTCACTGAATGAAATGGGACTGATCGATGAGATCCAGCCTCGCTACCGCACCACCTATTTTAACCATATTTTTGGTACGGGCTATGCAGCAGGTTACTATGTATATCGCTGGGCCGGTGTGCTTGATGCAGATGCATTCATGGCTTTCAAAGAAACTGGCGATCTGTATGACCAGGAGCTGGCTGAGCGTTTCCGCAAGTATATCCTTGCAGAAAATGCACTTC
>PWHO01000077.1 GCA_003555385.1 Bacteroidales bacterium | reverse complement strand
TGATCGGTGCCACCGAAGATGAAAGAATCGCCAACCGGCGCATGTACCCCTGGGAGGGCAGGCATGTAAGAAGCCCCGAGCGGAGAAACAGGGGAGACTTCAGGGCCAATTTCCAGCGGGGCCCGGGAGACCTTTCAGGCCTTGCCGGTTATCCGAATCCGGGTGGAGATATCACCATGCCGGTACATTCTTTTGAACCGAACGATTTCGGCCTCTATAATATGGCAGGAAATGTCAATGAGTGGGTAAAGGATGTCTATCGCCCCCTGTCACACGAAACAGTGGCCGACTTCAGGCCTTTCCGCGGAAATATTTTTGAAACTGTAGTCAGGGATGAAGATGGAAACGTAATGCTGGACGACAGGGGACGCGTGACTAGGGAACCGGAAGAGGTCGACGACACCCGGTGGAATTACCGGCAGGCAGACAACATCAGTTACAGGGACGGAGACCGGATTTCAGCCGTTTCGGAAGATCAGGACGTTTACCCGCCGGGATCAACTCTTATCAGCGATTCCTCCAGGGTGTACAAAGGAGGCAGCTGGAGAGACCGGATTTACTGGATATCTCCGGGCACCAGGCGCTATATGGACCAGAACGCAGCTACCAACGACATCGGGTTCCGTTGTGCAATGGATGTAGTAGGGCGTGGTCAAGACAGATAGTTACTACACATTTCATGATACTCAACCCCGTTTGCCACGGTAAATGGGGTTTTTTTAATTGAATTACCGGCCATGGACGACGGGATTATCAACCACCTGCTTGAACTTGTGGATAAAGGCCATCGCATTTGCACTGACAGTCGTCAGGCGAGAACCGGCTATATTTTTTTTGCTCTCAGGGGGGAACATTTTGACGGTAACCGCTTTGCTGAGCAGGCCCTTCAGGCAGGCTGCAGCCTGGCGATCATTGACAACCCCGATTACAATACGGGAGAAAAATGCCTTTTGGTGAATGATACACTGCGGACACTGCAGCTCCTTGGCCAGGCCCGCAGGCACCGCATGGACATCCCTGTCATCGGCATTACCGGCAGCAATGGCAAAACAACCACCAAAGAATTGTTGCAGGCCATTCTGTCCACCCGTTTTTCATCAGCTGCCACAAAAGGGAATTTGAATAACCATATTGGTGTGCCACTCAGTTTACTTTCCTTTCCCCCTGAAGCAGATTGCACCATCGTTGAAATGGGAGCCAATCATTCGGGAGAAATTGCTGAACTATGTGAAATCGCGATGCCCACGCACGGACTGATCACCAATATCGGCCAGGCACATTTGGAAGGCTTTGGTTCTGTAGAGGCGGTGGCCAAAGCCAAAAATGAACTTTACGCCTACCTTGACAAAACCAATGGCACCCTGTTTGTAAACCACGATGACCCCAGGCTGAAAGAAATGACCCGGGATATGCAAACCATTCACTACGGTAAGGAAAACCACAACCACTTCAGTGGAGAAATTATCCGTTCCGTTCCGGCATTGCATATCCGTTTCAGAGTAAATAAAGATTTCGGAGCAGCAAAACAAGGGATCCATGGAGAGGTAAAAAGCAGGTTAACCGGAGCCTATAATCTCGAAAACCTATTGGCCGGTATTACAACCGGATTGTATTTCGGTGCTGAGCCGGAGGAAATCATCCGGGCCATTGAAGAGTATGCACCTGCGAACCACCGGTCACAGATCATACAAACAAGCCGGAACACGGTGCTGATGGACGCTTACAATGCCAATCCGAGCAGTATGGATGCAGCCCTGGATAATCTCGCACTGTTTAACGACCGGCCCGGGGCCGTTTTTCTGGGTGATATGCTTGAATTGGGACCGGTCGCAAAAGACGCCCACCGCCATGTGATGGATAAGGTAAAACAGATGCAGATCCCACTACAGGTTTTCGTAGGGGAGCACTTTGCTGCCACCTGCGAGGCAGAAAATGATGTCCTGGTTTTTGCGCATGTCAATGATGCAGCTGAATGGCTGCAAAAAAACCCCATCCAGGGATATAACGTGCTGGTAAAAGGGAGCCGGGGCATCCGGATGGAGAACCTCTTGGAATATTTATAATGATGGAATATCTGGTTACCGGAATGATGTCGGGCACTTCGTTGGATGGTATGGATCTGGCCCATTGCCGGTTTATTTTGGATGAAGGGCAATGGAGTTATAATATCCTTGCCGCGGAAACCGTCCCTTACCCGGACGAGTGGAAAAACGAACTTGCCGGTGCCTCAGCATTGAATGGAAGAAAGCTTTATGCCCTGCATGTTCGCTATGGCAGCTATGCCGGGGAAATGGCGTATGATTTTTTCCGCCGGCACAGCATCCGGCATACAGATCTTCTGGCCAGCCACGGTCACACAGTGTTTCATTGCCCTGATCAGAGATACACCTTTCAGCTGGGGCATGGGGCATCCATGGCTGCGGCAGCAAAGTGTACTGTAGTTAATGATTTTCGCAGCATGGACGTAGCATTGGGGGGGCAGGGAGCTCCATTGGTTCCGCTGGGTGACAGGATGTTATTTGAAGACTACCATTATTGCCTGAACCTTGGCGGATTTGCCAATATATCCTTTGACACAGAGGGCGGTCGCAAGGTTGCTTACGACATCTGCCCTCTCAACTTTGTGATCAATCACCTGGTGAAAAACAGCCGCATCCCTGTTTCACCGGACACTTTCGGGGCTCCGGAAGAATTAGGGGGCAGCGGATTCCTCAACCATGATCCGGATGGGGTCATTGCCCGGAAAGGAACAACAAACCACCAATTACTGAACCAACTCAACAGTATTTCATATTACCACCAAAGCGGCCCCAAAAGCCTTGGAGAAGAATGGGTCAACCTTCACATATGGCCGCTGCTGAATGAGTATAAAATCCCTTTGGCCGACCTGCTGCATACCTTTTACCGGCATGCTGCCACCCAGATCGGCAATCAGCCGGGAACAAGTCCGGCAAAACTGCTGGCTACAGGTGGCGGCACCTACAATCGATTTTTTATGGAATGCCTGAGGGAAAGCCTTCCCCCGGCAACAGAATTAGTCATCCCCGACAAAGAGACCATCGATTTCAAGGAAGCCCTGATTTTTGCTTTCCTGGGCCTGCGTTGCATCAGGAAAGAGATCAACTGTCTTTCAGGCGTAACCGGTGCTTCCAATGACTCAATTGGTGGCAGCGTTCATTATTTCCAAAGCTGAGCCTCTTTTTATTTTCTTATCTGATGCTTTTCATTAAATTTGCGGCTTTAATCCAAAAAAGTCCGCAATGAATATCTATCTGCTGATCATCGTCGCCTACTTTGCTTTCATTACCCTGATCTCTTTCCTGACAAAGAAAGTGGCCAGTCGTTCAGCCGCCGATTACCTGGTGGCCGGCCGCAACCTTGGCGTCATTGCATGTGCGGTGGTGGTGGCATCGGAGTGGCTCGGAGGGATGAGTACCATTGGCGTCAGTGAAAAGGCTTTTGAAACCGGCACCATGCAGCCCATCCTGTACAATATTTCCACTGCGCTGGGGATGATCATCATCGGATTCACTGTGGCCCGGCATTACCGTGACAACAATGTACATACGGTCAGCGAAATGCTGGAGAACTTGTTTGGGCGCAGAGCAAGGACCGTATCCGCCATTGCCTTCCTTTTTGCCTACATCACCCTGGCTTTTGTTCAGCTGCAGACATGCGCCAGCGTCATTGCAGCCATGTTTGAATTCAGCAGAATCGGTTCTATCCTGATATCGGCAGCCATCATTACAGGTTACACCTATATAGGGGGCATGCACGCACTGGCACTCACGGGCATTATCCATGTGGTGGTAATGTTTTTTGGGATGGGGGTAGCTACTTTCATCGGGATCAGTGAGGTCGATGGCTTTGCCGCCCTGCAAAGCACCCTTGTGGAGAGCGGATCTCCGGAGAATTTGTACAATCCTTTCAGCGGAGGCCTCGGATATGCCTGGAGCCTTATCCTGGGCGGCGTATTGGGCGGCATGGCCGGACAGGCCAGCATACAGCCCATATTTGCCGCACGTAGTGCTGCCACAGCCAAAAAGGCAGCCATTCTTTCCTCCCTGATCATCGCACCTTTCGGGATCATGGTGGCGCTGCTGGGGCTGGTTGTAAAAACCGGACAGGTATATGACATTTCTGCCGCCGGTCCTTTGTTCGACCCGGCAATCGGGGAAGCCGGGGCCATCGATCCCAAACTGGTTCTGCCTACCCTGATGACCACCCCGGATTTTATCCATCCCGTGCTCGGGGGGATCGCACTGGCAGGAATCCTGGCAGCCATCCTGTCTACGGTAGGACCGGTAAATTTTGCCGTGGTGACCATTGCCACCAAGGACATCTATCACGGGCTGATCAACAAAACCGCGGTAGATAAAAGCCTGATACGTACGGCCAGACAGCTGGTGATCATCATCAACCTGGTGACCATTCCCCTTGCTTACTACGGAACAGGAGCTGTCCTGGATACCGCTTATATCAGCTACGGCATCAGGGCGATCGGGGCCATTGTGATCGTTATGGGCATCTACAAACGTGGCTGGATACGCATTGAAGGGGTCAGGATGGCCTTCATTGGCGGAACCATTGCTGTGATAGCCAATATCATCGCCAAAAACATTGGCCTGCCTGTAATTGAAAACACCTATATGGCCATTGGTGCCGCGGTTGTTTTCATAATTATTGGTAATATTGTGGGCAAAGGGAAACCGCAAAAACTTCCCTCTGCCAAAGATGATAAGGCGGAATAAGTGATTCAGTCAACGATTCAATCGATTTTATAAGTCAGAATAATCATATGAGTGACCAAAAAGACATAAGCCGTGACACCCCGCTGGCCGGGCTGAAGGTGCTTGAGCTGGCCAGTGTGCTCGCAGGGCCCAGCGTGGGAATGTTTTTCGCAGAACTGGGGGCCACCGTTTTGAAAGTGGAAAATGTAACCACGGAGGGCGATGTGACCCGCAAATGGAAATTGTCACGTGAACCTTCCGATACAGACATTTCAGGTTATTTTTCCTCTGTAAACTGGGGAAAAACATCTTTCGCTGTAGATCTCTGCCAGGAGGAAGGTCTGCAAATCATTTATCGCCTGGCGGCCCAGTGCGATATCATCCTGGTAAGCTATAAACCGGGGGATGCAGAAAAACTCAAAGTAGACTATCCGACCCTCCGGGCATACAATGAAAAACTGATCTATGCCCACATAACCGGTTATGGCCCGCACAACCCCCGCGCAGGATTTGATGCGATTATTCAGGCCGAAAGCGGTTTTACCTATATGAACGGTGAGCCGGATGGTCCGCCCACAAAAATGCCGGTGGCCCTGATGGATGTGCTGGCTGCCCATCACCTCAAAGAAGCTATTTTGCTGGCCCTGCTTTACCGGGAACGAACGGGTCAGGGGCAGCATATTGAAGCCTCGCTGTTCATGGCCGGCCTGGCATCCCTGGCCAACCAGGCCACCAACTGGCTTGTGGGAGGTGCCATACCGGAGAGAATAGGATCGGATCACCCGAACATTGTACCCTATGGCACTATATACGGTACCAAGGATGGCAAAGGGATCGTAATGGCTGCCGGTACCGATAAACAATTCCGTCAGCTGGTCACTGTACTGGGGCGCCCCGAACTGGGCACTGACCCGCGGTATGCCAAAAACCAGGACAGGGTCAAAAACAAGGAGGAGATCAATGGTATGCTGCAATCCCTCATCGGCCAATACGACCGGGAAGAAATACTCAGCCTGCTGGGTGAAAAACGTATTCCGGCAGGTGGTGTATTCAACATGAAGGAGGTCTTTGAAGTGCCCGAATCCAAAGATATGCTGCTGGAGGGAGATTATAACGACGGGATGCGTATTCGTGGGGTCAGGGCTGTGGCTTTCCACAGTGAACACAAGATGAGCTGCGACAAGCTCTCCCCTCCCCCGCACTATGGTGCACATACCCGCCATATACTCAAGGAATGGCTTGATTTTGAAGAAAATGACATCGAACAGTTAATCAGCAAAGGAGTTGTGTATGCACGAAAAAAACAGCAATGACCAGGTACTGATCGACGGATCACGACTGATCATAGAGTCGCTGGCAAGAGCAGGGGCCGATGCCTTCATCGGTTATCCCATCACCCCGGCAAACCTGCTTTACCTTTATGGTAGTCAGCGGATGGAAATGATGCTCCCGGCACCGGACGAAATTACCACGGTGCAATGGATGGCAGGTTTGTCTGCAACCGGAAAACTGCCGGTAACAGCCACCTCTTTTCCGGGGTTTGCCCTGATGGCGGAATCAGTCAATATGGCTTATATGATGGAACTGCCCATGGTGATCGTACTGGTACAAAGACTTGGGCCGGCAACGGGCACAGCAACCTGCGGTGCCCAGGGCGACCTGTTATTGCTAAATGGCATAATGTCGGGCGGACATCCCGTTCCCGTGCTGGGGACAAGCAGTTTTGAGGACTGCTGGTCCTTGTCTGCCCGGGCCCTGGAAATCGCAGTCACGCAGCGCACCCCGGTTATACTGCTCACATCCAAAGAGGAGGTAATGACGCAGAAGAGTTTCGACATCAGCAGGCTGGAAACGATCAAAAAAGTGGAAAGGAAAGAGTATGCCAAAGACTGCTGCGATTACAAACCCTATAAACCAACAGACCTGGTTCCGGACTTCCTTCCGGTGACACAGGCCGAGCATCAGGTCAGGATGACTGCATCAACCCATGACCAGGATGGCATTCTTCAGCATTCATCACCCGAAGCACTTGCCAACACCAGGCGGCTCGAAGAAAAGATCAGAACCAGCATGAAGGAGGATTACCTGTTTTACCACCTGGATCACCAGGAGGGGGCTGAGAAACTGGTAACCGCATATGGCATATCGGCAGCTGCGGCCAGAGAAGCCGTGAGAAAGATGCGCCGTGAAGGGCAAAAAGTATCCCTGTTTATTCCTAAAACATTGCTGCCTTTACCACCAGTTTACCTGGAAATAGTTTCCGGTTACAGGCGGGTGGTCATAGCCGAAGAAAACATGAATAACCAGCTTGGCTCCCTGCTTTTTGGGCAAAAATTGCCGGAGAATATTCGCTTTGTGGGAAATCTGGGCAAAATGATCGCCCCGGAAGAAATTGAAAAGGAGGTAATGTCATGACGGGATCTATGATAAAATTACAAAATCTTCCCTATTGCAAGGGATGCGGCCACGACCTCATTGCCAAAAACAGCACAGAGGCTCTGGAAAAACTGGGTTACAACCCACTGGATGTAATCGCGGTAACTGACATCGGTTGTCACGGGATCATTGACAAATGCCTGAACACCCACACCGTGCACGGGCTTCACGGACGTTCCGTGGCACTGGGGGCAGGGATCTCTTTCGGAACCGGAAGTAAAGACCAGAAAATTGTGGTTTTTGTCGGAGACGGTGGCACAACCATCGGTCTGCAACATATCATGGAGGCAGCCCGGCTTAACCTGAATGTGACCGTGGTGGTGCATAACAATATGTTGTACGGTATGACAGGAGGGCAAAGCAGCGGACTGACCCCAAAAGGATTCTGCACAACCACCTCCTTTAAAGGCAATCCCTTTACCGGTTACGATATTTGCAAACTGGCACATACGGCCGGTGCGCGCTATGTTTCCAGGATCATGGGCGTCGGTAACATCACCGAAGCCATAATGAAGGCATTCAGCCAGGAAGGGTTTTCCCTGGTTGAAGTAATGGAGATCTGCCCGAGTTATGGCGTAAAACTCAACCCGCGCCGCAAACTGAAGGAAATTGTTGAAGAATCAGGACGTGAACTGGGTGAATGGACCAACGACCTCCCTCCTTTCCTGGATCGCCAGGAAGAAAAGACAGCAAACCTGCTTGACAAAACCCCCGTTATTTCAAAAACATTCAACCATCAGCTACAACAACCTTACTCTCTGGTAATCAGTGGTTCGGCCGGTGAAGGCGTGCAGCTGGCAGCAAACATTTTTGCCAAAGCTGCCATGAGTGCAGACTTACACGCTACACAAAAAGGAAGCTACCCGGTAACCGTGGGGGTTGGATTTTCTACGGCAGAAATCAACGTGTCACCGGAAGAGGTTCTTTTTCATGGGATAAGTGTCCCGGATGTAGCCTTAATTACCTCCTCTGATGGTCTGCAGCATAATCGTCAGCGCATAGAGCGTATGCAGCAGGGAAAATTGTTCATCGATTCCAGCCTGACCCCTCCGAACACAGGAGCTGAAGTTATTCTGAGGGACTTCAGGTCTGTGGGAGCAAGGAACGCGGCCATACATGCCATTCTTTACCTGTGCAGACAAACAAAGATACTGGATGAATCCTCGGTATACCATATTATTCAGCAGGAAGGGAAAGCAGACAAACTGCCGCTGGATAAGATCAAAAAAGCCATGGAGTCATAAAATTATCACAGACCCGGTCAGGCAAAAGACTCTTCCAAACGGTTACGAAGGTTTTCCAACTCTGACTTCCTGTCGGATTCTCCCGTAGTGTCATATGCTGCTGCGAGGCTGTTCAGCATCCGCGTGAGTATTTCCAGGTCGGTGCAGGGCCTGAAAAATTCTGGTAACGGGTCAAAATCCAGTTTTTTCAAAAATTTATTGATCTCTTTCGCAGAGAATACGTCACCCCCGCTGAATGCATTGATGTAAAACAGGGGCACACCCTCTTTGACTGTCATCCGGGAGGGATCCAATGTTTCGCCCATATAAGCCAATACAAAATGTTCCGGCAGATTGATGCCCTGCACGGGCAGGTCGAGGCTGCGGGCCACCAGCATATATAAAAGCCCCATGCTCAGCGGGCTGCCTTTTTTGGTTTTCAATACCCGGTTGATCAGTGAATTGTCAGGATCATGATAGTCCTCAAGATTCCCCTGAAAACGGTGAATTCCATAAAACACATGGTTAAATACCTTGATCTTTTCCAGGGCCGTAAGATTCTCATTGATCTCCAGCCAGACATCCCGGCGAATATCACCAATTTTCCTTCTGATTTCATGATCACAGATGTCCGGATAATTGTAGCGGCTCACCGATAACCATGCTGACAACAGGTCCTTATCAGGACTTGCCGCCCAGGCAAATAAATCGGCGGAAAGTTGCTCATAGCGAATTCCATGCTTAATAGATGTCATTCGCTCGCGAAGGTCCTTGTCCGGCGTACTGAGTTCCACCTCCTCAATAAAAGGAAGTGCATCATACCCCATCTGAATAATTTTCATGGAAATTTCACGGAAAATCTGTGGATCCGGATCATCAATCATGCTGATCAGGGCCTGAATTTCTCGTTCTCTGGCATCTTGTTCCACTCCCATACACTAACAGATGTATTATGAAACCAATCGATTCAGAACCATTCGGATCATCTGGTCAACGGCGGTTTGGTAATCCCGGCTGTATGTTTTGCTGACCCTGTTGGCAATGACCGTACATATGGTCAGTGCCTGGTGACCCAGCAGCCTGCTCAGGCCATATAATGCTGACGTCTCCATTTCAAAATTGGTGATGGCTTGTCCCTGGTACCTGAATGTTTCAATGGTTTCATTCAGATCCGGGGAGGCCAGTGGAATCCGCAGACTTCGTCCCTGCGGCCCGAAAAACCCGTTCGCAGTAGCCGTAACCCCCGCCTGCAGGCCTTCAGCAACTTTTTCCATCAGTACATCCGAAGCTTTCACAATGTAAGGATAAGGCAACCTGTCACTCCATGAGGTATGTTTCACAAAAGCATCCGACATGGCATCCTCAGTGATCCCTTCGTGGCGGTAAAAATGCAGCAACCCGTCAAACCCCAGCCCATAAGCTGATGCAACAAAACTATCAACCGCTATGTTACCCTGCAGGGCACCGGTTGTCCCGAGGCGGATGAGGGTCAATGACCGGGGTTCGGGCTTAAGCTGACGCGCCGGAATATCGATGTTGACAAGAGCATCCAGTTCATTCATTACAATATCGATATTGTCGGTGCCAATGCCGGTGGAAAGCACCGTAACGGGTTCCCCTTTAAAGGTACCTGTATGGGTCACAAATTCACGGTTTTGAACCTTGTGTTCAATGGAATCAAAATGACGGGAAACCATCCCGACACGCCCCTGGTCCCCGACCAGAATGACGGTATCAGCCACCTGTTCAGGCAATAGTTTTAAATGATAAATACTTCCGTCAGGATTTACGATCAACTCCGATTCCTTGAATTGTTTCATATCACTTTTGAAATTTAGTCTTTTGGTCAAACAAACAAAAATATCAATAATTAAAGTAAATACCTAAATACTTTTACTCCCGGATTATCATTATTTTTGGCCCTAAAATGATGGATACCGCAATCATATCTATTGGAAATGAACTGCTGACCGGGCAAACAGTCAACACCAATGCAACATGGATCGCATCCCGGCTGAACCTCGCCGGGTTCTCAGTTAAAGAGATACTGGTTGTAGGGGATGAGGAATCCGAAATCCTGCGGGCCATAAGCAGCACTGCCGAACATGCAAGCCTTGTGCTGATCACCGGAGGTCTGGGCCCCACACGCGATGACATCACCAAACATGCGCTCTGCAAATACTTCAACTGTTCATTGCAGCAGGATCCGGATGTACTGAAAGATATCCGGGGATTCTTTCTTCGCAGAGGTCTGGATATCACTGAGTTAAACCGCCTTCAGGCCATGGTGCCGGAAAAAGCCACTGCACTCAGAAACCCCAATGGCACGGCACCGGGTTTGTGGTTACGGCAAAACAATACCATTTTCATAGCCATGCCGGGTGTCCCCTTTGAGATGAAGGAGATGATGGATCAACAGGTGATTCCTGCACTGGAAAAACAGGGAAGAAAACAGTTCATCATCCACAAAACAGTCCTGACCCAGGGGATTGGAGAATCCGCGCTGGCTGAATTAATTGCCGTGTGGGAAAGTTCACTGCCGGAAACGATACAGCTGGCCTACCTGCCCTCACCCGGAATTGTCCGTCTAAGGTTGACAGCCAAAGGTGACAAGCAACAGCTGCTGAAAAGCCTTATTAACCGGGAAGTCGAAAAGCTGCGTTCGATCATCCCCGAATTTATATGGGGATATGATGATGACACCCTGGAAGGTGTAACGGGAAAGATACTCAAACAGCGTGGACTCAGACTGGGAACTGCTGAGAGTTGTACCGGTGGTTACATTGCCCACCGGATTACCAGTATCCCCGGAAGTTCGGAATGGTTCAACGGCTGTGTCGTAGCCTATGCCAACCGGGCCAAAGAAAAGTTGCTGAATGTCAGTCCGGAGCTGATCAGGAATCACGGGGCAGTCAGCAGAGAAGTAGCCGAAGCCATGGCCACTGGAGCACAAAAAGCACTGAACTGCGACTATGCCATTGGAGTTACGGGTATCGCAGGCCCCGGAGGAGGGAGTATGGAAAAACCGGCGGGTACCGTGTGTATTGCAGTGGCCGGCCCTTCATCCGTAATCAGCAGGAAATATCAGTTCGGCGACAACAGGGAAAGAAATATCATACGTTCAGGAAATGCAGCCCTGGCCCTGCTCAAAGAAAAAACAGAATCAGACCCGGAAAAAGGTAAATAAGCGATATATTTGTTTCAGATCAACCAACACAATCACCAAATCAATCAACCGGGCCATGATGCAAAGAAACAAAATCACCACACTCACCGAGTTTATCATCCGAAGACAGTCGGAGTACCCTCATGCAAAAGGGGCACTCACACGATTACTGAATGACATTGCCACCGCAGCCAAAATTGTGAACAGGGAGATCAATGCCGCCGGGCTGGTAGACATCCTGGGGGCGAGCGGCAGCGAAAACATCCAGGGGGAAACCCAGAAAAAACTGGATGTGTTTGCCAATGAAACATTCATTACCGCGCTGAAGGGAGGCGGTGAATGCTCCGCAATCGCTTCCGAGGAGAACGAGAAAGTAATCTCTTTCCGCGATGATTTTTCCGAACTGGGAAAGTATGTAATCGCCATTGACCCTCTTGACGGAAGCAGCAACATTGACGCGAATGTTTCCATAGGAACCATCTTTTCCATCTACCGCAGGGTTACTGAAGTGGGCGGCGGTACTGAAGATGACCTTTTGCAGCCGGGCATCAACCTCGCCGCAGCAGGATACGTAATTTATGGATCATCGACCATGCTGGTTTATTCCACCGGCAAAGGAGTCAACGGATTCACCCTGGATCCTTCCGTCGGCATATTTTGTCTCTCCCATCCGGATATGCATTATCCGGAAAAAGCAAATATTTATTCCATTAATGAGGGAAATTACATTTATTTCCCGGAAGGGGTGAAACAGTACCTCAAATACTGTCAGAAAGACGACCCGGATAGTTTCCGGCCCTATACGTCACGCTACATTGGTTCACTGGTATCTGATTTTCACCGGAACCTCATCAAGGGAGGGATTTTTCTCTACCCCGGCACATCCAAAAAACCCGAAGGCAAACTCCGTCTGCTGTATGAATGCAACCCCATTGCTTTCCTTGCAGAACAAGCGG
>PWHO01000195.1 GCA_003555385.1 Bacteroidales bacterium | reverse complement strand
GATCTTCTGGATTCATATCAGCTACAACATCAACTTGAACAGTTTCACCAGCTGGAACTGTGATTTTTTGTGAATCTGTTGCAAAGTTGATAGTAGTTTCATTGGTTGAACCTAAAGTTCTTTTGTTTCCATGACGTACACCGTCAACTTCAACATAAACTCTATCAAAACTATCATGATAACCTAAACCAGTTCTTTCAACTGTTAAACCAGTTAAGTCAACATCACCGTCATTTGAAGCAGTGAAGTTAATACTAGTATAAACAACTCCTTGTAGGTTGTAAGGAATAGTTTGTGATTCAGGAGTGTCACCTGATAGGGCAACTGAAAGTCCAGTTCCTTCATCTTCATCTTCGTCATCACTAGGATCAACATAATAATCAATGTTGAAAGTAGTTTTATGACCAGTAATTGGGTCACCCATAGGTGTCCAATCGTGTCCGACAGTTTCCATGACGTCATCGAAACTAAATCCATTAGCTACAAAAGCAGCTTCTGAATCAAATTCTCTATATTCGTCACCTGTCCAATAGTAGATTGATGAACCATCAACATTTTTTAACAGTGATCCAGCTGGATATTCTCCAGATTCTAGAGCATCTACAATAGTGTAGTTAGTAAAAAATGAATCAGCAACGTCAACTACTTTGTCTGCCCAATCAACACCAAATAGATCCTCAGCATCTTCTTCGCTTTGAATCCAACGAAGGTGTCCGCCTGGTTCTACAGTGTATACTTTTGGGTCAGTTGTAATCTTCACTAAATTCGTACCTGGTCTCATAGTTACGTTGTCTCCAAGTGGGTAGCTTTGTAGCTCAGTTGCTGAGATAGTGACTACACCACTGAAGTCTTCGTACCATGAAAAATAGGTAGCTTGATTAGGGAAGACATATCGTTTACCATCTTCTCCTAGGTAATAAACAGATGAAAGACCATCCATTTTGATTAAGTCCCCAGCTTGAGCGTTTGCAGATGTATCTTCAACATTAGCAAAAGCACTCATACCAAGAACAACCATTACCATTAGAGCAGAAGTAAAGAATCTTCTAAATTTACTCATAGTAATTTTTCTTTAATTTTCTACTAAATATCTAATACAATATTAGTTTAGATAATTTAGAGAAAATAACATACTTATTTCCCTACTTCCTCTCTTTTTTCTAAAGAATAGTTAGAGATATAAAGACGAAGAGATAAATCAGTCGGAATCCCGCTTCACCGGTTTGACTGAAAAGCTCGCTGATAGATATTACGAATAATTTCTGCCAGCTGCCTTTTGTTCAGGCAAACTGGAGAAAAGCTTAACCGATCTACCACTAGTTTCTAAATTTCTAAGTCTTTAGCTTAAAAAGGATAAGGGAATAATTTTTGATTTTTAAAGATAAACCGTCTCTTGTGAGACTCGACCTTTAAAGGTCTATCGATCCATATATAATTAAATATGGATTTGGCAATTTATCTTTGTGTTAAAGATAAACTGACAAACTCATACAATTTCTGTAGCTATATTAATTCATCTCTGATAGCCAATTAATCCAGAATAAAAGACAAAAGGGATCTTTCAAAAAGGCATCTATGGTCAGAGACAAACTAAAATAGCTACAGAAATTATTTAATCATTTCTTGTACGGTGCGTAGTTTTTCACTAGCTTTTTCATACTCACCTTCTAAAAACAGATTTTGAGCTTCATCTAGAAGTTGAGCTGGACTACTGTCTTTTTCTTCATCTAGCTCTTTTTTAGTTTCTTTGATTTCTTCTTCTAGAGTTTCTAGTTCATCATCAGTCATTTGAGGTTCATCAGTAGTTTCTTCTTGCTCATCTTCTTCTTGGTTGGTAACTTGCAAACCTTGATCATCTTTTTGATTTTCAGCAATAGTGATTACTCCATCTTCTTCTTCAAGAGTAATGTCTTCTTCATAAGAGGGGCTACTAGAAGAAGTCTCTTGAACTAGAGTGTCATCAGCTTCGATGACTTGACTGTCTTGATCTTGAAATGATGTCACTCTATCTCTAGCAGTAGCGATCTCTCGATTGAAGTCCTCATTTAATTGATCCAGTTTTTCACTAGAGCTAACATCATAGTCAGGATCTGCTAAAAGATTAGAGATGTCTTGAGCATGATTCATGGCAAATTTGGCTGCCATTTTTTCTCTAACCGTGCTATCAAGCACAGTGGATAAACGAGCCCTTTCTGAGATCACTCTGGCAATATAGAGTGAGTCATTGGGTTTGCTAAATTGCAACCATTGATGAGCAAAGAAGCTAAGACCGATCATAACAATTAAAAAACTGGCAACACCAACAGCTGGACGATAGGCAAGATCTCCAATACTTTTAATATTGATGTAGAAATTTTGCCAAGCGCTAGTGTGGCTACCACCAGAATTTTCAATTTGCTTTTGCAAGACAAGACGAGAATTAACTTCCCAGTCGTGACTTGGTTTTAGCTTTTTTAGACTCTTCAGTTGTTTTATTAGTTGCTTGTCTGTCATACACCATAGCATACGTAAATGTTGGCAATGTGTTACAGTTAAAAGCCTGTAAATAAAGGCTAAAATTGATGTTTAAAAAGATAAGTCCAGAGAATTCTGGACTTATCTTTTTATTCCAACTTATTTTAGTATTTTATTGGCTTTTTATTTAGATCTTTATTTAAAAATTTATTAATTTATTCTTTTTCATTATCCTTTTTTTCCCGAGAATTTCTTTCTTCTTCAACCATAGATTTGAGAGAATTTAGGGCCCGGTGAAGAGTTACACGGACATTGCCTTT
>PWHO01000066.1 GCA_003555385.1 Bacteroidales bacterium | reverse complement strand
TTCATCACTGGCCGCCTTCAGGGCAAATCCCTTAAGCTTGTCCAGGGTTTTCCCCAAACGACGGGAAATGTAAACCAGCAACAATGTCATGATCACAAACAACCCCAGGATAATGACGAACAACATGCGCCCCGCCCGCAAAAATGAACGGAGGTCACGGTCATAGTCAATGGCCGTACGCACAAACAAATCTTCGTAGAGCTTACCATAATAATAATGGGGTTCACCGGTGGAAACCGATTCACGGATGTCGGTACCGTATTCTGCATAAAGGGCTCGCTGGATCTCCGGCCGCCCCAGGTGATTTTCCATCCCGGTCTGATCATCCACAAAATTGTCATAAAGAATGCCTCCATCCCTTCTGATGACAGTGATGCGAAGATCCTCCCTGCCAATGGTGCGATCAAGAGAGTCGAGCAACATGAAATCTCCCGTTTCAGCCAGGGCATGCTGCTGAATAAAATTGTATACAACCCCGGCATAGTTTTCCAGGATATTGTTCAGGCTTTCCTCTTTCAGCTCGGTTTCCCGGTTGTACTGAAGCCAGGTGACTGCCATTGTGAACAGGGCGAACACAATGAAGAAATAGAAAAACAGCTTTCTCTGAAACATGGTGGTTGGGTTAAAATATCAACTATCGATTGTCATAATTATTCCGCGCTGTTCCCCGGTGGGCACCCGGAAAATTTACCGGTTGCAGGTGTAAGGCGCTGGTCTGCGCATCATTCATGTTCAAGGTAGTATCCATATCCCGGTCTGCTCCGGAGGTAACGGCCATACTTCCCGAGTTTCTTTCTCAGGCGAGCCACGTGCACATCAACCGTCAGTTCCATCACCACCACCTCATCCGTCCAGATACGATGCATCATATCTTCCCTGGAAAACACCCTCGAAGGGTTATCCATCAACAGGTAAAGGATCTCAAATTCTTTTTTGGTCAGATCAATTACCTTTTTGTTGATGATCAATTGCTTGCTGTCGTCATCCAATTCAAATTCCCTGTACTGTAATTTCCTGCCGTCATGACCCGCAATGGTTCGCGTTCGCAAGATGACCGCTTTCACTCTGGCAATCACCTCCCTGACAGAAAAAGGCTTGGAAATGTAATCATCGGCGCCCAGGCTGAAACCGGTCAGGGTGTTGTTTTCCCCGTCTTTGGCAGTCAGAAAAATAATGGGAACGGTCAGCTTCATCTCCTGGCGGATCATTCTGGCAAAATTAAATCCGGAGATCTTGCCCATCATCACATCCAGGAGAATCACCTGGTAGGCCTTCAGCTCTTTTTTCATGGCCTCTTCCGCCGAATAGGCCACATCCACCTCGAAACCCTCCCCTTCCAGGTTGAACTGCAAAATTTCGCAAAGGTCTTCTTCGTCGTCGACTACCAGGATTCTTGTTGACATGGATTACTTGTTTTGGGACGGACCCTGATCATCCAGGCTGGACTCAAGGTCTGACAAACTGGAATGACGTACATCCTGTCCCTTTAAATAATAAATACTCGCTTCCGCAATGTTGGTTGCCTCATCAGCGATTCTTTCAATGGCTGAAAAAAGCGTTTTCAGATAGATAAAGTTACTCATTGTCTGAGAATCTTTTGTGTGCCCCCGGTTGGTTTTTATGATCTTTTTGATCATTTTGTAGTTGATGTCATCTACTACATCGTCATTTTTCAGGGTCCAGATGGCATTGTCGATATCTCGATTCACAAACGAAAGGATCGATTTTTCCACCATGTTATTACTGATGGTGAGCATATGGGAGATGTCATCCATAAACCTGATCAGGTTAGGCTGATCCTTTATTTCCGCGATTATTTTGAATATTTTATAGGTTTGGTCCCCGATTCTTTCAAGGTTTACAGACAGCCTGTAACAGGTGATAATCTTCCTGAGCTCAGAAGCAACAGGTTTGTAAAGGCACACTACACTGATGAACGCCTCACTGATCTTCACCTCAAACTGGTCAATCCGTTTTTCTGTGTCGCGGATTTTGTCCAGCAACGCCTGGTCAATGGACAGGTCTTCCGAGCTGAATAAATTATCCAGCTCCCTGAGCTGCCACAGTATCAGTTCCGACATCTCCACCACATCATCCTGAATGTGCTGGATCGCATTGTTTTTTTTGGTTTCTGTCATAATTAATCAAATTAACCGAATTTACCGGTAAGGTATTCTTCCGTACGCTGGTGCACAGGGTTGGTAAACAACTGATCGGTCGATCCGAATTCGATCAGTTCACCCAGGTAAAAAAACGCAGTGTAGTCGCTGACCCGCGCAGCCTGCTGCATGTTGTGCGTAACAATTACAATCGCATATTTCTGTTTCAGTTCATGGATCAGCTCTTCAATTTTAGAAGAAGAAAGTGGATCCAGCGAACTGGTAGGTTCATCCATGAGGATCACCTCCGGATCTATGGCCAGCGCCCGGGCGATGGAAAGCCGCTGCTGTTGTCCGCCGGAAATACTGCCTCCGGCACTGGAGAGGCGATCTTTTACCTCATCCCACAAAGCAGCCTGGCGAAGGGCCCGTTCACACACTTCATTGAGCAGGTTCTTATCCCTGATTCCCACCAGTTTAAGCCCGGCCACCACATTGTCGAAAATAGACATGGTGGGAAAAGGGGTAGGTTTCTGGAACACCATGCCGATCTTCCTGCGGATCACAACCGGGTTAACCTTCGGGTGATAGATATTCTTGCCGTCCAGCAAAACCTCTCCGCTGATCACCGCATTCCGTGTAAGGTCATGCATTCGGTTCAGGGCCCGCAAAAATGTGGTTT
>PWHO01000111.1 GCA_003555385.1 Bacteroidales bacterium | reverse complement strand
TTTCCGGGACTTACAATCAGAATTGACATGGGTACTATGCTTCAACAAGGTTAAACACATCCCGAATTTAAGAAAATTCTGAAATATTCAGTACGATTGAAAAAAGGTCCTGGAGCAGGCTATCCTTTGATCATGGTCAGCAACATCTTGAATTTTTCTGTGGCATCGACTGCATGCGGGATATTGGCTGGCATAATAATACTTTCGCCGGCTTCCAGCAGAAAAGGTTCTTTATCGATCGTGATCGTTGCTTTGCCTTCAACCACCTGTATCAGAGCATCGAAGGGAGCGGAGTGCTCACTCAGTTTTTGTCCTTTGTCAAATGCAAACAGGGTAATATTGCCTGTGGATTTTTCCAGCACACGCTTGCTGACAATGCCATTCTCAGCGTAATCAATATTTTTCTTGAAGTTGCTTTTGTGGCTATGTTCAAACTGGCTCATAATATTGTCTTTATATATAAGAAAAAAGGTACTTTAATACGCTAAATCAGAAAAACAAAGCCTTCCGGTGTTTTGTTCAAAATAAATACGGGATTAATATATTCTCTCATGGTAAAAACCAACAACCGGAGGCGCGCAGCGCCGACCAACCAACAACCGCTTCGCCCGTTTTCCATACCACCGGCAGCTTTCCCAATCCCCCAGCCCGTGAAAACCAACAACCAACAACCGGAGGCGCGCAGCGCCGACTAACCGGAGGGTGCGGAGCACCCGACTATCCGCATATACTCTTTCACCCTGCGCACATTGTCTTTGCCTGTAAGTAGTTCAAGCAGGCTGAATGCCACATCCAGGGCTGTTGCCGGACCTTCTGAGGTGATGATGTTCTGATCTCTGACCAGGGGTTGGTCTATTACGATGGCTCCGTAGTCTGCCAGTTGCTTTCTTCTTTCTCCACGGGGGAGGGCATAGGTGGTAGCCTGGCGGTTTTTCAGTACGCCTGCTCTGGCTACCGGCAATGCGCCCACACATACTGATGCAACAGGCTTTCGCTGTTCGTTAAATTGCCTGATTAATTCGAGCACCCTTTCATCAAACGCATCCTCATAATATCCGGCCGCTTCAAAGCCTCCCGGGATGGCAAATGCATCATAGCTATCGGCATCTGCTTTACTGAATGGCAATGAAGGAATTACTCTGGATCCCCAGGCACTACTGACTTCATCATGCAAACCGGTGGTGTGCAGCGTAACGGGAGCTGTTCCGTGGGCGCGGCTCCAGCCCATTATATCAATAAATGCTGTGGCTTCGAGTTCTTCGTAGCCTTTGGGGAGAAAAAGCAGCACTTTTTGCATATGGGATGGCGTCATGTGGGATGGCGGTTAGAAAAAAAGCCACAGCAATTGCCGCTGTGGCTTCGATTGTGGGACGTGGCAGAATCGAACTGCCGACCTCATGCCTGTCAAGCATGCGCTCTGAACCAACTGAGCTAACGCCCCTTTACTGTGCTCCGGGTCCGGAGGCCACAAAGATAAAAAATCCTATAATATGCTGCGCCGTTCTTTCGCTGATTTTTTCGGGTTTTACGCGAGACCTGTTATTCGTTGTGATAGGGTTCGTTTCGTAAGATGGTGAAGGCGCGGTACAATTGCTCTGTGAAGAAAAGCCGCACCATCTGGTGGGAGAATGTCATGGCTGAGAGGGAAAGTTTCATTTGTGCCGCCTGGTAAACTTCCCGGCTGAAACCCCAGGGGCCGCCCACTACAAATACGAGTTTTCTGGTGGACCTGTTCATCCTGTCCTGGATGAATCCGGCGAATTGAACTGAGTTTAAAGCTTTTCCCTTTTCATCAAGCAATACTGTGTAATCGCTTCCTTTCATTTGTTCAAGCAATAATTTGCCTTCCTGTTCTTTCCGCTGTCCGGCTGCAAGAGTATTCCATTTTTTCGGGGTGGGAATATTGCGGGTCTCGAAACTTGTGTACCGGTTGATGCGCTGAACATAGATGTCAATGGCTTCCCTGAGCCATGAATCATCTGTTTGGCCAATGGTAAGAAGTGTGATTTTCATAAGGATAATTGTCTGTTGACCTGATTACACCGGGCAGTTGACTGCAAAATTACGCTTTTTTCCTTTTTATCTCTTGAGGCGATTTCGTAGGTTTGTGATTGATTTACTCACAGGTCGCCACAAAAAGGCCGGGTAAACGGAGCCGTTGTGGTTTTTTGGATCAGTTTTTGATGCTCTCGTCATTTAGGCGTTTGTTATTGATCACAAATATTATTTCCCGGCTATTGACTTTCATCGCGATGATGCTAAAACGCAATTTATTGATCTTTTTTCTGTTGTGGCTCTATCCTTTTTCGGGTAGCACCCAGGAAATAGGTCAGGTTGAACCCAGGAGTGATGATGTTGAAGAGGTGGTCAGGGCCATCGTTTCTGCCATTGAAGATGGAAGCTCCCGGCGAATTGCTCTTCATTTCGGCTCCAATGTGGATCTTTACCTTCCCAGGGCCGAGGGGACTTTCAGCCGTTCCCAGTCAGAGATCATTTTCAAGGATTTTTTTGCCCATTGTAAACCCAAATCTTTTTTTATCAGCTACCAGGGGACATCCATGGATGGTGCTTTGTTTGTGATTGGAATGCTTTCTACGGAAGAAGGGAATAATTATCGTGGGTATTTGCTTCTCAAAAATGTGGCCGGATCTTATGTGTTGCAGCGGGTAAGGTTCGAGTAAGCAGTTAAGGTTCGAGTAAGCAGTTAAGGTTCGAGTAAGCAGTTAAGGTTCGAGTAAGAAGTAAAGATTCGAGTAAGCGGTTATGATTCGGATAAGCGGGTAAG
>PWHO01000144.1 GCA_003555385.1 Bacteroidales bacterium | reverse complement strand
TCTACTCGCACAGGAAGTGACTGAAGAGGACTATCAGCGGGCGGAGAGATTCCTTGCGAATCACACCTCCCCCCTGGTCCATAACGCCCCTTCGGGGTTTCGGTGGCAGCATGACGACATGCTGGTTTACAGGAATTCCATAGAAGGGGGTACAGAGTTTATTTTGGCCAATCCGGCAACCGGAGACAAGGAGCGCGCTTTCGATCACCTGCGTATGGCCAATGCCCTTTCAGCAGAACTCGAAGATGATGTGGAGCCGCTGAACCTCCCCTTCAGAACCTTCCAATTTTCAGATGACGGGGAAGCAATCACATTCTACATCAGGAACACTGAATACACCTGTTCACTGGATGACTACAGCATTGAAAGCATTACGACAGACAGCGAGGCCGGCATGAACAATGAGTCTTTGTCTCCTGATGGCACCAGGGCAGTTTATATCAAAGATTACAATCTTTGGATACGCGATCTGGAAACGGGGACGCACACCCAGTTGACTTTTGACGGAACAGAGGATTATGGCTACGGGACCAATAACGCCGGATGGTCAAGACGTGACAAGCCAGTGGTCAAATGGTCACCCGATTCACGCCGCATTGCCACATTTCAGCAGGATGCACGCGGAGTCAGAGATATGTTTCTGGCAACCACTGCAGTGGGGCATGGTACCCTGCATAAATGGAAATACCCCCTTCCGGGCGACAGCCTGATATTCAGAATTGAAAGGGTTGTCATTAATCTCGGGGCTGAACCCGAATTGGTCAGGCTGCAAATGGATCCGGATCTGCAAAGGTCCACCCTGACCGATCATATTGCCGACAGGGCCGGTGATTTACTGGATGCTCAATGGAGTCACGACAGCAACCACCTTTCATTTGTTTCTTCCTCACGAAATAATCAAATAGTGGAACTACGCATCGCAGATCCGGACAACGGAGAGGTGCGTGATGTACTGCGTGAAGAAACAGAAACCTTCTTCGAGTCAGGCCATAACATGATCTCCAACTGGCATGTATTTCCTGAAACAGATGAAGTGGTTTGGTTTTCTCAGCGTGACAACTGGGGGCATTTGTACCTGTATGACCTGCAGAGCGGAGAATTGAATCAGCAGATCACCAGCGGCGACTGGAACGTCATGACGGTACACCATATCGACATCAATGACAGGATGATCTATTTCACCGGATCATGCCGGGAAGAAGGCAATCCCTATTATGAGTACTTTTACCGGGTCGACATGAACGGAGACAACCTTAGCCTGCTTACCCCGGAAAAAGCCAATCACAGCATCAGCATGTCTGCTTCCGGTGAATACTTCACCGACGCCTGGTCTACCCCGGATATGCCACCCATCACCCATATCCGCAACAACAACGGAGACTTGGTCATGATGCTGGAAGAGACGGACATTACCAATTTAAAGGAAGCCGGATGGCAGCCACCCGTTGAGTTTACGGTCAAAGCCCGCGACGGCGTCACTGACTTATGGGGAATCAAATATAAGCCCACCAATTTTGATGAATCTGTATCATACCCCATCCTGATCTACATCTATCCCGGTCCGCAAACAGGAAGTGTGGGCAGTCGCTCCTTCAGGGCCTCCCGCTCAGACAAGCAGTCTCTGGCAGAACTTGGATTTATCGTCGTTGAAGTGGACGCCATGGGTACCCCGGGGCGCTCAAAGGCTTTTCATGACGCCTATTACGGCAATATGGGAGACAATGGCCTGCCGGATCATATCACCATGATCGAACAAATGGTTGAACGTCATCCTTACATGGATATAGACCGGATCGGAATCTTCGGACACTCCGGCGGCGGGTTTGCCTCCACCAGGGCACTGCTGGAATACCCTGATTTTTTCCATGTGGCGGTTTCCAGTGCCGGGAACCATGACAACAGGAACTATACAGATTCATGGGCTGAAAAATGGCAGGGTCTGCTTGAAGAATACGAAGACGAAGAAACCGGCGAAAAAACCACGAATTATGACAACCAGGCCAACCAACTGCTGGCGGAAAACCTGCAGGGCAAGTTGCTGATCACCCATGGAACCATGGACACCAACGTACCACATTACGGCACCAGCCTCCTGGTGAACGCGCTGATTGAAGCGAACAAGGATTTCGACATGATCATGTTCCCCAACAGAAGACATGGTTACTATGGTGAGCCCTATATGATGCGGGCCCGCTGGGATTATTTCGTCAGGCATCTGAAAGGCGTGGAACCTCCGAAAGAATATTCATTCGGAGAATTATAACCTGCTGGCATCCGGCGAAGATTTTTCCGAAATTAAGTTTTCCGGGATTAAGTTTGTCCGGCACAATGCAGAATAAAGAGGCTGTCCCATATTTTTGAGACAGCCTCTTCTCGCTAAAACCAACAATTATGGTTTAAACTCAAAGGTCGATAAAAAAAGTCCATTTCGCCAACAGCATGTTGTCATAAAATGAACTGTCGGAAAAATGATTGTATTCCAGGCGCAGCCGGTGGTTGTATATGGGAATGTAAGACAACCCGACTGTGTAAACCCTTTCATTGGTGACATCCATCGTTTGGGATCCAAAGTCAGGTAGTTCAAGTTGCTGGTACATAATGCTGCTACTGATCTTATTTGTGTGATTCAAAACCAGAAAGGCATAACCTCCGAAAAGGTTGTCATTGGCAAATTTTCGGTTTACCCATTCGGTTTGAAAGAAAACAGAACGATTTCCCGGAGTATACCAGAGCAAATTGGCACCTCCACCCCAGGCATTCATGCCAAGTCCGTTATTCAGCTCCACAGC
>PWHO01000270.1 GCA_003555385.1 Bacteroidales bacterium | reverse complement strand
CAGATTATAACGCTGAGGTGGATTCTATGGTGATCACCGATACCCCGGAAGAAGATACCGCTTATGTATTTGATATCGCCAACCAGGTGCCGGAGAAGCTCGCAGGCATCACAGGAGAAACCTGGGTGCAGGGAAACACGTCCAGGGTAAACTATGAGGTGGAGCCCATGCATGGAGTCACCTACGTGTGGGACATCCCGGAAAGCTGGGAGCTGGAAGAAGGTCAGGGCGGCCATAAGCTAAGTGTAAAAACAGGTGATCAGTCAGGGCAGGTAAGCGTATATGCTGAAAACGCCTGCGGACGGGGAGAAGAAACCGTGTTGGATGTGGAGGGGTTTTTTACCCTGACTGTAGCAGCTGATCCGCCCGAGGGCGGTACGGTTTCACCCACTTATGCTGAGGTTGAGGTGGGGGATACAATAACGCTCCAGGCAACATCCAGGAAAGCATGGCTTTTTGAGGGCTGGGGCGGATGTGTACACTCTCTGCAAAACCCCTACCATTTAGCCGTAGAAAACCATGCAACAGTGACGGCCACCTTTGCACAGGACATGAATGATTGGCGCACCTATTTTGAAGAGGTGCCTGGAGCCTTCCCAGATTTAAGTGATAAATATGAGGCCCTTGGGGGTAGCGCGGGAGGGGACGTTGTTGTGCCGGCTGACTTAAATAAAAATGGCAGAACAGATCTTGTGTTTCATTTTGGGCGGGGGTACGACCGAGCTGCCTGGGATACGATACCATTGGATATTCCGGTGCAGAACACCTTGGTGGCACTGATTGCACAGGAAGATGGAACGTTTCTGGATAAAACGAAGGAAATATTTGGTTCTCCCTTAGTTGACTTAGAAGGAGGAGGTTCAAGAAAAGTGGCAATTGCAGATATTAATCAGGATGGATATCCTGATTGGGTTTATGCGCTCAATAGGGAAGACGGAAGGCCTGATATACGTTATTCTGACGGAACTCATACTTGGGCTACAAAGCCTGTCGCTGTGATTTCAAATGGTGACGGGACTTACCGAATAGAAAGCTTTGGAGAAAATAATTATCATCACGATGTAACAATAAAAAAAACATCAACAGGTGAGTTTCGGGTGGTGTTTGCATGTGCCGAATATACCTATATTAATGGGGAATTTATTCAAACCAACAACATTCCCTTTCCAAGGGGTTTAGGTGTTGTGCTAAGCTATGGTAATGGAGCGGAGGGAATGGCAGAACATCTTTTATTGAAGATCCCCAATGATACTGTTTCGGATTGGTGGTATCCGAAAAATATAGTTCTGTTTAAACGTGCTAACGATTTGTCATGGGTCCAGGAAGCCGTTTACCCCCGTGAGTTTGTTGAAAGAATTGATTTCATTACATGGAATGGAGATTCTTCCCAGACACATATCATTCAATACGATAACTTGCAGTTTTTTAATGGTGTTGTTCACGATACAAGGGCTTTCTCTTTGTATCCAGATTCTGCAAAACTCCCCATAATTTATTTCAGTGGACACTTGGTTCCGGAAAACTGGATAAATGATGGTTTCCTGGAATTAGGCGACTATCCATTATGGAATAAATTAATAGGCTTGACATCTACCGATGGGGTTTTAGAGGAGATGGATATATTCACATCCCCCGTACTTTCGTCTCCTTTTAGTTTTTTTGAAGCCGTGGATTTAAATAACAATAATTATGAAGATATTGCCATCTATCCCTATGAAAGAGATGGGCCCAGGGTGCATTTAAACGATCAACAGGGTCAACTTCATCTCATCTCTCAAAGCAGGTTTCCAATAGTTGAAACCCAAGATGGTGGCTGGACTTCAATGTTTGCAGATGTAGATGGAGATGGGATTCCTGATCTGATTTACTTTCCTGGAATTGGTTGCAGTGCAGGGTTGGAATGTGCTACCTTTAAATTATTTAAGGGGATTCGTTTGCTGGATTTTCATTTGCCAGTGGTAAGGACGGCAAAGATTATCGACCTGGCCTCCCATTCAGCAGTTAGCGGTGGAAACGTGATAAATGATGGCGGTCTTGAGGTGACCGCGCGGGGTTTGGTTTGGAGCCAGTTTGAGAAACCAACGATCAAGTATAATGAAGGTATTTTGTATGGGGAACTGGGAAAAGGTGAATATTCAGATACATTGCAAAATCTGGACATGCAAACTACATATTATGTCCGGGCATTTGCTGTTAATCCCCAGGGAATAGGTTATGGAGAACAAGTTAAGTTTACCACTCCGGATAACTTACCAATATCGGCGACACAAAGGGCTTCTAACATCACACACGAAAGTGCAGTGGTTCACGGATTAGTCAACCCAAACTCCTCTGTTACCACTGTCACGTTTGAATTTGGCCCAACCCCGGAGTTTGGCCATACCGCCAGTGCTGAATTAACTCAGGTTGATGGTGTTTTAGATCTGGAAGTGTTTGCAGAAATTACAGATTTGGAAGCAGATTCAAAGTACTATTACAGGGTTAAAGCAGAAAATGAAAGAGGTGTTAGCCACGGTGAAACCAAAGCATTCAAAACCTTTACCGGAAGTGTAACTGACAGGGACAGCAATATCTACCGTACCGTGATCCTAAACGACTTAGAGTGGATGGCAGAAAATCTGAAAGTAACAAAGTATACCAACGGAGATTTAATCCTAACCGGACTGGATCCTGAACAATGGGTGAATACAACCAAAGGTGCAATGGCAATATTTGATCACGAACATCATGAAGTTGAGGGAATTTATTCGGAAGAAGAGATGCTTAAACTATATGGTGGGTTATACAACTGGTAT
>PWHO01000027.1 GCA_003555385.1 Bacteroidales bacterium | reverse complement strand
GTTTTTGCGATGCCTTCATGGATACGGCCTATCTCTCTGGCGCCTCGGGCGGCCCGGCGACGCCCGCATGGTTTTTGAGCGAATCCTCTGGCTGAACCCCAACGACAACCAAGGGGCCCGGTTTTTATTGGACTACATTGACAAAGGCCTGAAATGGGAGGATATTTCAGAATAGGCGCTCTCGATGCAGCCAGTCACGGTGCTGGCCCCGAGCAAACCGATGATAGTGACACCCGCAGCGGAAAGCAACACTGTACTGCTTGATGCTAATATATAGACAGGAAATTGATATGGACTATTCAAAAACCCCTATGCCCTGGCCCCGGAGGGTATACGCACAGCGTTCGCCAGCCCAATGTGTCCACGTTTGAATATGATGAGGATGTTGGCAACTGGGTGGCCCCTTTTGTCATGGCCGCCGTCAACGCATGCCTACCCCGATTTTCAGATCCGGCTGCACCCCTTTATCTGCCAAATAACCAAAGGGGCGGCCATAACCTTGTCGGAACACCACGCCGTGTGCTGGAAAACCCCTGACCAACTGCTGACCTTCGACTGGGCGGAGGCCGACGTCGCCGTAGTCAAAACATATCTTGACCGGGCAGTACGCAAACCATAAAATGGCCCATTGATGGAAGTGCATTGAAACGTGTGATTGATTGAATTACTGCTTATTGTTATTGTTTGAAACAAACTATTCTCCAAACCCCCGTCCGTTTTCTCGCTTGACTTTTGGCATTAATGTAATTACAATGTATATACAAATCAATCAGAAGGAGAAACCCAATGAGGGCACGTGTCATAAAAATTGGCAATTCCCAAGGCCTGCGTATCCCAAAGCCAATCCTTGATCAAACGGGTATCTTGGATGAAGTTGAAATTGAGGTTGAAAAAAATCAGATTATCATTCGACCGGTTAAAAATGTTCGTGATGGCTGGGCCTCCGCTTTCAAAAAAATGCGCGAAAATGGTGATGACGAACTGATCATTGATGAAAATATTTCAGATTCATGGGATGAAGAAGAATGGCAGTGGTAATTAAGCGATTTGATGTTTATTTGGCCAATCTTGATCCTACGATCGGGTCGGAAATTCAAAAGACCCGGCCTTGTTTGGTGATCTCTCCGGATGAAATGAATCTCAATATACGCACAGTGATTATTGCCCCGATGACCTCTGTCCAAAAGGCATATCCAACCCGGGTCTCCTGCACTTTTCACAAGAAAAAGGGGCAAATTGTATTAGACCAGTTACGAACAACAGATAAAGCAAGACTTGTCAAAAAGCTTGGTACGATAGATCCAAAAGCCCAATTAGACGTTATCTCAATACTGCAGAAGCTTTTTGCATTTTAATATACAGGCCCAACCTGCCGCTGATGCCGGGTCGCTGGGTCATGACATCTGCACCGCCAATTCCAGCACATCCACCTGTCATGAAAGCCCAAACACCAGGCACTCATGGCCGGCATCAGCGCAATTCTTTTTTTGAAGCACCCATACTTTTGAGTGAAAGGACCATGCCATGAACAAACAAAAACACGCTGATATCCCGGAAGTGGATATTGTTTTGTGGGGGGCCGCCGGTTTTGTCGGCCGGCTGCTGGCGGCCTGGCTGTGGCCGAAATACGGGGCCTCGGGAGACGTTCGGCTTGCACTGGGCGGACGCAAAAAATCCGAGCTGGAAGCGGTTCACAAGGAGCTGAAGGCGGACGACAGACTGCCGCTGATTGTCGGTGATGCGCTTGATGAAACGTTTATAGATGCGCTGACAAAAAAAGCCCGGCTCATTGTGTCCACCGTCGGCCCCTATGCCAAATACGGCTCAACGCTGGTGGCGGCCTGTGCCGCCAATGGCACGGATTACTGCGACCTGTCCGGTGAACCCCAGTGGATGCACCGCATGATTAATGCGCACCAGGAAGAAGCCGAAGCCTCCGGCGCCCGCATCGTCCATGCCTGCGGGTTTGATTCCATTCCCTCGGACCTGGGGGTTCTGTTTTTGCAGACCCTGGCGCAAAAACGCTTCGGCCATCCCATGACGGACGTGAAATTGCGGGTCAAAGCCCTTCGCGGCGGAGCCAGCGGCGGAACCGTGGCCAGCATGTTAAATGTTATTGAAGAAATCCGCAAAGATCCGGCGGTGGCGAAAATCGCCAAAAACCCCTACGCCCTGGCCCCGGAGGGAATGCGCAGCGGCGTTCGCCAGCCCAACGTGTCCACGTTTGAATATGATAAGGATATTGGAAACTGGGTGGCCCCTTTTGTGATGGCCGCCGTCAATACCCGGGTGGTGCACCGGTCCAACGCACTGATGGGTTATGCCTGGGGCAAGGCGTTTACATATGACGAAGCCATGATGATGGGCGACGGCCTGACCGGACGCATCCGCGCCGCGGCATTTGCCGGAGCCATAGGCGCATTCCTGCTGGGCGGGTAATTTACCCCGACGCGCTTTTTAATAAAAAAGACGCTGCTGCCGAAACCCGGTGAAGGGCCGTCCCCCGAAGCACGGGAATCCGGGTTTTACAAAATGTACTTGATCGGCAAGGACGCCGAAGGCAACGAGATGCGGGTGACGGTAAAAGGCGACCGGGATCCCGGCTACGGGTCAACCTCCAAAATGCTGGGGGAAACCGCTATGTGCCTGCTGACCGAAATCGGAAAAAAGGATTTAAACGGCGGGTTCTGGACGCCGGCCACCGCCATGGGGCAGAAGCTGATTGACCGCCTGACCGCCAACGCCGGCCTGACTTTTGAAGCGGAAAACAAATAATATTCGACAAAAAAGGCATTTCCGGCAGAAGAT
>PWHO01000083.1 GCA_003555385.1 Bacteroidales bacterium | reverse complement strand
TTGATCCTTCGGGGATCCCCTGCAGGTATTTATCGGTGAGCAGCCCCTGTGCCAGGGGCGAAAAGGCAATACAGCCCACGCCATTGTTTTCCAGCACATCCAGCAGACCACCTTCCACCCATCGTTCAAACATGGAGTATTTTGCCTGGTGGATCAAGCAAGGCGTTCCCAGATCACGCAGCATCTTGATGGCCTTTATGGCCAGATCGGCCGGATAATTGGAAATTCCCGCATAAAGGGCTTTCCCGTCACGGACCACCCGGTCCAGGGCCTGCATAGTCTCCTCCAGGGGGGTATGCGGGTCAGGCCGGTGATGGTAAAAAATATCCACATATTCCAGGCCCATACGCCGGAGGCTTTGATCCAGGCTGCTGACCAGGTATTTTTTGGATCCGCCGTCTCCATAAGGACCGGGCCACATATAAAAGCCGGCTTTTGTGGAAATAACCATTTCGTGGCGAAGAAAACGGAAATCACCCGCCATCATCCGTCCGAAATTCACCTCCGCACTCCCCGGCGGAGGGCCATAGTTATTCGCAAGATCAAAATGGGTGATGCCTGCGTCAAAAGCCCTGCGAAGGATCCGGCGGCCGTTTTCAAAAACATCCACATCGCCGAAATTGTGCCACAGACCAAGGGAAAGTGCCGGCAGCTGAAGTCCGCTGTTGCCGCAGCGGTTATACTTTGCCTGGTCATAACGATGAAGGTCAGGGGTATAGCTCATAATAGTAATTTTTCGTCTAAGCTAAACTACAAAAAAAACCACATTAAACCACTTTCGGGGCCTGTTTATTGGTTGTTGCGGCAACCCGAAGGTTCAACTCATGGGAAGCAACCCGGGGTTTCCACTCATGGGCGGCACCCGGATTTTGAACTTTAGCCCCCCGCAGCTTGTTGAACCCTTTCAGAAATACGCATTTAAACTGATTGTTACAGGAAACTTTCCGGGTGATTGGTATACAAGCGATGACCCCTACCTGGCGGAACGTGTAGCATTCATGTACACCCATGCAGCCAAGGCAGCCGGGTGGTATGAAGAAGTCACCCTGATCGTATGGGGCCCTTCAGCGAAACTACTGGCTGAAAAGGTAAGAATCCAGAAAAAGGTAAGAGACATGGCACGAGATGGTGTGGTGGTTGAGGCCTGCATCACCTGCGCCAACGATTATGGCGTAACCGCCGACCTGGAAGACCTGGGGTTTGTGGACCTGAAACCCATGGGACGGCCCCTTACCGAATATATCAAATCAGGGATTTATGTACTGACATTTTAGGTGTTGACCTTCTCGTGAAAACGGCTGATTATGGTCCGGAGTTGACTACGTCAGCTCAATGAGGGCGATCAACATGAAATAAAACAGGGTCACTCCCGGTTTTGGGAATGACCCTGCTTTGTTTCGTCCGGATCCGCGAAATAAGTCAACATCTGCATTATACCCTTATCCGGGCGAAAGCAGATCGGCGGGCGGATTAATCAAAAACCGGCTCAAAAATAACCCTTCTGTTCTGACGACGTCCGTCTTCTGTTTGATTGGAAGCAGTCGGACTGCCCTCGCCATAACCTTCCGTAATAATCCGGCCTGCACTGATTCCTTTATTCACCAGGTAGTCTTTGACTGATTGGGCACGCCTGTCTGCCAGTCCCCTGTTATATTCCATGGTGCCTGTGCTGTCAGTGTGTCCGTGTACCTTCAGCCTGAGGTCAGGATGCTCCTGCATCACCTGATAAACCATCTCCATCACATTGTGATAAGCAGGGCGAATATCTGTACCATCCACAGTGAATAAGACATAAGCCACATCCGGATCCAGTGCATCGTAAACCTCCTGAATGGCTTCCTCATGCCTTCTTTCTTCCTCAAGACGCAACCTTTCTTCTTCAGCAAGTCTGCGGGCCTCTTCCTCCTGCCTTCTGCGTTCTTCCTCCTCTGCCAGTTCTTCTTCCAGTCTCTTTCGCTCTTCTTCCTCACGCAGGCGGGCTTCTTCCTCCTCGCGCAACCTTTCCGCTTCATCTTCATCAATCACTTCAACAGGTTCCTCCACACGGTCCCTGCGACCAAGCCCCAGAACAAGCCCAAAGCTGTGCTGAGCAATAAAATCACGCTCATCGCCGTAATACAGGTCCCTGTCATTGTCGTTTGTATGACTGAACTTCGATTTCAATTCGATGGCAATCCTTGGGACCAGCTGAAAACGAAGGGCCAGACCATAAGACAAAAGCAGATCGATCCCCTCATCATCAATTTTTCCCGGGGCATGATCCACTTCCTGGTAGAAAGCGATGCCCGGGCCGGCAATAATCATGGGGGCAAACCAGCTGTCTGCCGGAAGGATGTTACCGTTATTCAACTTATAACCAACCATCAGGGAAATATCATTTTTATCCCCCTTAAAGTTGTCTTCAAGATCAACCAGGCGTCCGTATCTGCCCCTGGTTCCTTCCAGGGCCAGATTGAAAGAAGGGGAAAGATAACGGTTAATTGTAACCCCCCCAAAACCATATATGGCTTTATTCCAGTCAAGTATGGAATTCCCCAGGTCTCCGGAGTGTTCATTTTTACCAGCGTGCAGTCCGATGGCCCATTTATGGTCTTCGGTCTGCGCAAAGAGAAGATTCATGCTAAGCAGCAAGCCGAGTGTCAGTGTAATGATTTTTTTCATAATGAAATAGTTTTGGTAAATAAATATGTGTAACCTGTGCGATGTAAACTAGAAGGAAACCATGTGCACATTCATCTGTATCGTGAATATGGCACGAGAAGTATATATGGATCAGTCAACTCTTAACTATCTCTTTACAAGTTACAACCATTTTTT
>PWHO01000275.1 GCA_003555385.1 Bacteroidales bacterium | reverse complement strand
CGGCGGGTTGTTGCCGCCTGTCATACGCAGCTCGCACACCTGCGGCTCACCGGTTTCGAAGAGATCTTTGCGATGCAGGTAAAATATGTCCTGGTCCTGCTTATGGATAAATCGTGACATATGATGTTTAACCAGTGAGTCCCGCGCCGTGTTGAGCAATTTGGCCGCCGTGAGATTGGCCTCTGTTATTATTCCTTTACGGGTTACTGTGCAGTATCCCACCGGCGCCAGCTCGTAGAGGTCGAAATAACGTGCCCGGGAGGCGTCAAGTTCGATCTGGGCACGGCGCAGTTCTTCGTTTTGCAGCTCCAGTTCGATCTGGTGGGTTCGCAGCTCGTGTATTATATGGCGCCTTTCCTCCGGGGACATCTCCGAAAGAGCATCGCGTTCAGGGTCCCCGTTTTTAAGGAGTTTTTCCTCGGCGATCCTGCGGAGTCTGTCCAGGTCATCAGGTGGATTATCCCTGCTGGTCATTGTTTTCTCCTGTGTCCCGGTTGATATCCCTGGTGATATCTTTGATGGCGAGCAGAATAAAGCTGGAATCGCCTTCGTCGCTGATCGTTCGCGCGTTTATCTGCAAACGCCGGAATCCGGTTCCCGCAAATTCGGCAGAAAGAACATAATCGTTTACCGCTAACTCAGCGGGAAGCGTTTCCTCCATGAGCTTTCGAACGTTTGGGATATTCCATTGGCCGTTTCCAAGATCGTAGAGCCGGCGTCCGACGACACCGTCAGGCTCCGGGGCGAAGGCATCGCAAAAGGCTTTGTTGGCGGAAAGGACCTCCAGCCCGGAGTCGAGAACGAGCAGGGGCTCGTGAACAGCCTCCACAATGGCCTTGGTGATGCGCACATGGGCTTCCTGCAGCGCATGCTGTGCCCGCTTGGCGGCGCTGATATCGGTAAAGGTGACAACCACGCCTTCGATCACGTTGTTCAGGGTCCGGTACGGCAAAATGCGCATGGTGTACCAGGCTCCGGCCCTGGTGCGGACTTCTGTCTCCTTGGGCACAAGGGTATTGAGCACTTCATGGATGTCTTGCTCGAGATTGCCGTAGCCTTCCAGGTTTGAGGCAATATGGCTGACCGGGCGGCCGATGTCGGTTTTAATCAGGTTGATGATCCGCGTGGCCGCGGGGGTATAGCGCAGGATCTTCAGTGCGTGGTCCACGAATACCGAGGCAATGCACGTGCCCGCCAGCAGATTGTTCATGTCGTCATTGGCGCGTGTAAGATCGGCCACCGTGTTTTGCAGTTCGGTATTCACGGTGGAAAGCTCCTCGTTTACCGACTGCAATTCCTCTTTGGAGGTTTCAAGTTCCTCGTTGCTCGACTGGAGCTCTTCGTTATAGGACTGCATCTCCTCGTTGGATGTTCTCAGTTCCTCATTGGCGGTTTCAAGCTCCTCGCCGGTGGTCTGGATGTATTCCTCCTTGGCCCGCAGTTCCTGCCGAAGTGCGGCAATGACGGCCTGGTCGCCGTCGCCGGCTTCCGTGTCTTTTGTCTGGTCCAAAGCAGAATCCGCGCTCAAATGGCTTCCGTCCCGGAACTGGGGTTCGGCGGTTTCCATGACGACCAGAATCAGAGGGGAATCGGCGCTTTGCTTCGTGTCGTCTGGTGCCTGATCCGATATTCCGTGCTGCAGCGTCTTGAGGGTGAGATGAATTGTTATATAATCGCCGTTGGTTTTCACCTGCAGGTTGGGGCATTTCACCGACTCCATGCCTGCGGTGACTTTTCGCAGGGCGTTTGCCAGCTCCCGCTGCAACCCTTCCCGGGCCATTGTAACGATATTGTTGACTTTCGCCTCTCCCTGGGCGGGTTCCAGGAAAGAACCGGTGCGGCCGTGCAGGTAGAGAATATCGCCTTTTGCATTGACAAGTGCCGCAGCCGGTATGACTTGCTTTATCAGGGCATTTTCCGTGATTTCGCGAAGCGACTTGCCCTGGGCGGTCTTCTTTTGCTGCGGGCGGGCAACGGGCTCGCCCGCGGCTGTCATGGGCGGCATAAATCGGTAGAGGCCGGCCTTTTGGGGTTCGTTGTTTTTCCGGTAAATCTTTGCCCTGCGGTCCAGGGTGGAAAAAAGATTTCCGAATTCCCCGATTGTTTCCGAGGAGCCCAGAAACAGGAACCCGCCCGGATTCAGGGCGTAGTGGAAAAGCGGGAGGATCTTTTGCTGCAGCTCGTGGCCCATATAGATCATCAGGTTACGGCAGGAGATCATGTCAAGCCTTGAAAAAGGCGGGTCCTTGATGACGTTTTGCTCGGAGAAAACGATCATGTCGCGTAGTTTTCGGTTGACCTGATAGAAGCCGTCTACCGACTCGAGGGTAAAAAAACGATCCAGCCGGCTTCGGGAAATGTCCGTGGCGATGCTTGCCGGATACATGCCGGCGCGGGCCGCGGCGATGGCCCGGCTGTCTATGTCCGTGGCAAATATCTGAATATTGATCCTTTCCTTGAGCCGCTGCTGGTGCTCTGCCAGTAAAATGGCAAGGCTGTAAGCTTCCTCGCCGGTTGAACAGCCCGCAGACCACACGCGTACGACTTCGTTGGGTTTTTTCTCTGAAAACAACCCGGAAATAACCTGCTTCTCAAGGGCCTCAAAAGCTTCCGGATCCCGGAAAAAGTGGGTGACCCCGATGAGCATGTCCTGGAACAGGGCCTCGATTTCGGCGGGTGTCTGCTGCAGATATTTGATGTATCCTTCTGCATTTTCTATCTGTTGCATTGCCATGCGGCGTTCAATGCGGCGATAGACTGTATTGGGCTTGTACTGGCTGAAGTCGTGGCCGGAATGGGTGCGCAGCAGCACAAAGATTTTTTT